>JAFCZD010000862.1 GCA_019314525.1 Deltaproteobacteria bacterium | reverse complement strand
GTGGCCCCCCCCGTGCAGGTCACGCTCCGATCCTGGCTGGAGAAGTCCACCGCGTCTGACGCAAGATCGTCCCTGGAAGCATCACCGGCGAGATCATCGGCGAGATCATTGGTGGCATCCTGGGCGCTATCGACGTGTTGGGCGCTATCGACGCGTTGGGCGCTATCGACGCGTTGATCCTGCGCTATGGAAGGCGCCGCGGCCGGATACGAGGCGACCTCGCGACAGCCAAGGCAAGGCAGGAGAAGAAGCACCCACAACGTTCGCAGCATCGTCTCAGCGTATCACATCGGCGCATCGAGGGGCCCGGCGTCAACGAAGTCGCGCCATTTGCGCGCCACTCTATTCGCCCAATCGCGCCAGCACAGGGCGGCTCCAAGACGGCTCATTTCGCATTTCCTCTCGGCGCACCCGTCAGCGCTGGCTCAAAGAGCTGGTTCACCACCCGCTTGCACGAGGACGCTATCGCCTCAAGCCATCGCAGTTCACCGCCTGGAAGGTAGCGCTTCGGCAAGCTCTGGGGAGATTGCCGTGAAGTTATGAAGAACCCCGCACACGCGCCATGCGCTCTCTCGCTGCGCTGAGGGGTTCATTGTGGTTGCACACAAGCAGCTGAAACTCCTTTGCTCGCGACAGGCTTACAAAAGCCCCTTCGCGCGCCATGCGCAGCATAGCGCCACAGGCCGCCTCAAGGAGCTTTTCCGCTGCGGGCAGCTCGATACCCCCGTCGATGGAGATCCCGCGCATGGCCGAGCTCCACCCCTTGCTGCCGATGGTGGTGGCCATCTCTGAATAGTCCCAGTTCCCCGGGTTCCACTTCCATCGCTCCAGGTCGTCACCAGAGACCTCTCGTTTGCGCTGATAACTATCGAGGTTCTGCTGCGTGTTGAAACAGGCCAGCATTTGGCCGCCCTCTTGCGCATGGCAGTCTAGAGCAAACGCGCAGAAGACCTCGTCCGGATGGTCCTTTGCGACACGAACAACAACCTTGGTGAAGAGCCGCACGATGCGGTCTTCCAGCTTGCCCCAATCATGCGCCGCAATCTTTTCACGGAGACGGGTGACCTTGCGCTGCAGCTGCGAGATAACCTTGTGCTGCTTGGCGGTCACCTCGGCCCCGTGGTCGAGCAACACTCGAGCAAAGTCCAAGCTGCTCTTGTCCAACTCGTAGGATTGCTTGCCGTCGATCACCAAGGAGAGCGGGGTCTGTGCGTCTGTCTCTCTGTTGGCTCCGTCGAATGCGTTGACGTTTGCGCCGCATTCGAGGAGGGTCCGCGCGGCAGCAACTGCACAGTATTTCGCCGCGATATGCAGTGAGGTGTGCCCCTCCTCGTTGGGCGCGTCCACCGCTGCGCCTCGTTCCAGAAGAAGCAACATCGCCTCCGTAAAATTCCCCACCACGCAATAGTGCAGGGGAGTCCAGCCTCCACCGCTGAGAGCGCTCGCGTCGAGGCCCGCTTCGAGCAGATAGCGCACAAGATCAGGGTCTTGCCCCGAGCAAGCAGAATGCAGCAGAGACCCCCGCTCCTTGGAGAGGTGTTGCAAGTCTGACCCTTGCTCGATCAAAAAGCGCGCAAGGCAAGCCGAACCCGAGTGCAGCGCGCACTGCAGTGGGGTGAGCCCATCGTCATTGAGAGCCCGAATGTCGGCGCCCTCTGAGACGAGGAGGCGAGCGATGTCCACGTCATGCGTCTCGTGAAGCGGGGTATTGTTCTCGTAGTCTCTGGTGTCGACTGCAGCTCCCTGCTCGATGAGGAGCTCCACCAGCCAGTGCATGTCACGGGCACACGCCACATGCAGAGGGGACTGCTCCCACTCTGCATTTCGAGCGTGCATATCCGCCCCGTGGTCGAGCAAGAGCCGCACCACCACCTCCCGACCCTTGATGATCGCCAAGTGCAACGGGCTACCCCAGTTTTTGGAGCAATAAGGAGCATTGATATCTGCCCCCTGAGCCAGCATCGACTCGACCAACTCCACGAGGCCTTCGGAGATCGCAGCCCCAAAAGCATCTGAAAAAGCGCCAGGCGGGCGCGTGTGGAAGTTCGTGCCCGCAACGATCAGCGCCTTGGCCTCGTCCTCGCGGCCATCAGCGATGGCGTCATGCAGCTTCTTGACCTTTTCGTCCACGCTTTGCTCACCTTCTCAGGCCTCCACCAAACAGGCCCATCGCTAACCATCAGCTGGAAACTATCACAGCAGGTCGTCAGGGCGGCAGACCTTTGGCCCGACGTTCAAAGGTCTAAGCGGGTGTTCTTGACAAGCCAATCAAGGTATCCTGACGCTACTCCATCGAAGGTGAACCAGGCTGACCAAGAAGACTATGAGCTCTCCAGAACACGTTGGCACGGAGACCTTGAAACACTCGCCGAAGGGCGATGATCAGAGCCCGTGGCTGGGCGTCGCCCTGCGCTGGTTTGCGGCCTATCTCATCGTCGGATTCGGCCTCCTCTACGTCCAACCTCATTCTGGCCCCTCATTGTGGTATCCCCCCATCG
>JAFCZD010000861.1 GCA_019314525.1 Deltaproteobacteria bacterium | reverse complement strand
CGGCCCCAGCCAATCCCTCGATCGCGCGCTGCTCTACTTCGTAGTGGTGGTGATGACGCTCGTCGCCGGCTTGATCGCCTTGCAGTGGCTCTGAGCGAGGTCGGTTGAATCAGCCCGACATCGAGTCGAGGAACTCGCGGTTGGTCGAGGTGCTCTTGATCTTCGAGAGGAGAAACTCCATCGAGTCGATGACGTTGAGCGGATGCAGGAGCTGGCGCAGGATCCAAACGCGGTTGAGGATCTCTTGCTCGAGCAAGAGCTCTTCTTTGCGGGTCGCCGAGCGGTTGATGTCCATGCAGGGATAGATCCGCTTCTCCATGAGCTTGCGGTCGAGATGGATCTCACAGTTGCCCGTGCCCTTGAACTCTTCGAAGATGACCTCGTCCATGCGACTGCCGGTGTCGACGAGCGCGGTACCGATGATGGTGAGCGAGCCACCCTCTTCGATGTTGCGCGCGGCGCCGAAGAACCGCTTGGGCTTGTGCAACGCGTTGGAGTCGACACCACCGGAGAGGATCTTGCCCGAGGGCGGGACCACGGTGTTGTAGGCCCGCGCCAGGCGCGTGATCGAGTCGAGGAGGATGACCACATCTCGGCCGTGCTCCACGAGGCGCTTGGCCTTCTCGATGACCATCTCGGCCACCTGGACGTGCCGCTGGGCGGGCTCGTCGAAGGTGGAGCTGATGACTTCGCCTTCGACGCTGCGCTGCATATCGGTGACCTCTTCAGGCCGCTCGTCGATGAGGAGCACCATCAACCACACTTCGGGGTGGTTGGTGCTGATGGCGTTGGCGAGGTCTTGCAGCATCACCGTTTTACCAGCGCGCGGCGGTGACACGACCAGCGCCCGCTGGCCCATGCCGAGGGGGACCAACAACTCGAGGATCCGTGTCGAGTAGTTCTTCGGATCGTACTCGAGGCTGAATTTCTCGTCGGGGTACAGCGGCGTCAGGTTGTCGAACAAGATCTTGGTGCGCGCGCGACTCGGGTCCTCGAAGTTGATCTTCTCGATCTTGAGCATCGCATAGTAACGCTCGGAGTCTTTTGGGGGGCGGATCTGACCGCTGACCGTGTCGCCCGTGCGCAAGCCGAGCCGTCGAACCTGGGACGGCGAGACGTAAATGTCATCGGGGCCTGGCAGGTAGTTGTAGTCGGGCGCCCGCAGAAACCCAAATCCGTCGGGGAGGGTCTCGAGGACGCCTTCGGAGTAGACGGCGCCCTTATTCTCGGTGTGAGCTTGCAGGATGGAGAAGATCAGGTCCTGCTTGCGCATGCCGCCAGTGTTCTCGACACCGAGCTCGGTGGCGAACTTCTGCAGGGCGCTCATCTTGTTCTTCTTGAGATCGTTTAGGTTGATGACGCCATCTTTGTTGGCCAGGGACATGAGAGAAGCCTTCCCGCGCGGCGCCGCCGAACAACGCGGGGATGTGAGGGTTATTTCCTAGGCGGCAGGTGTGCTCGATGTGCACTCTATCAGCAGATAAAAGGGGAATCCGTTGCTGGAAGCTAACGGCCTGGGTGTCGGCCTGGTGGCCAGGCGTCACACCCCAGCACGTGGCCCTCAAATCGCACAGCCAGCCAGATGCGTCAAGAGAAAAGCAAAACTCAGCTTTTCTTTTTGATCCGCCGGCGCACGAACCGTTTCTTGTCCAAGAAGTAGTCTTCGTCGAGGATCTCGGGCAGCTCGGTGGCGTCGCCTAAGATCTGCCACTCCCGCTTGCACACCAACTCAGCGCCGCGCCGTTGGATGCGCGGGCCAACGGCCTCGTCCATGACCAGCTCACCGAGCTGCGTGCACAGGGCCTCTTGCGCCTCAGAGCTCAAACTCCCCGCGTCGGCGGCCACCTCGATCATGTCCATGATGGCCCAGCGCACGTCATCCGAGTGGTCTAACAAGAAAGGCCCGAGGGCAGGGATCACCCGCGTGTCGGTCGTGCTCTCTTGTAGCTGCAATACGAGCTGGAGCTTGGCCTCACCGCCCCGGTAGTCCTCCGGGCCGTACTTCTCCATGACCTCGAGGAAGAACCGTACCGCCTCCTCCTCTCCCTGAAGGCGCGTATAGGCACGCAGCGCGTAGGTGAGCTGCTTCTCCTGCCGAATGAAGTCTCGCAGCGGCCCAATGACGTCTTCGCCGGCTTGCACGAGCGCATCCTCGAGCCATTGTTTTTCGTCTTCGTCGGCGATCGCCCCGCTGGCGTTGGCCGCGAGACGACGGATCACGCCCCGGTACGCTGCTTCGGTCTGATCGGCGAACAGCTTCTGCATCTGCTGCATCCGCACGTCGGGTTGGGCGAACGGGTTGCAGGCGAGCTTGCTCACCTTGGAGATCTTTTTTTCCGACAAAGGTCCTTTGCCGAAGAGGCTCATCAGTCCCATGGCGCCGTGTGTAACGCCGCGTGCCACCAGACGCAAGGGTCGCCCCTAGTTGTCTGGTTGCAGGCTAAACAAACTCACGATCTGGCCGTTTTTGGAAGCAACACCCGACAAAGGAGATTTGATGA
>JAFCZD010000248.1 GCA_019314525.1 Deltaproteobacteria bacterium | reverse complement strand
CGAGCTTGCGATGGATGCGATGCAGACGTGCGTTCCCGCGGAGACGTGCGTTCCCGCGGGCGGCGGGCGATGGAGGCTCGAGATGGAGGGTGTTCCTTTCCTGGATGCACCCATCAGCGCTATCTTGAGGCACATCATATCGAGCATTGGGCAGACGGTGGGGCTACCCACCTTTCCAATCTCATCTGTGTCTGCTCGTTCCATCATCATCTTCTTCACGAGGGACGTTTTCAAATGAGCTGTGAAGAAGATGGGACACTCGTCTTCACAGCGCCTGATGGCACAAAGCTCCCCTCGTCGCCACCCGCCCTCGACTGCGAAGAGGCCATCGCAACATAGAGAGCGGCTTGCCCGCGAGGGCGTTCACATCGACGACCAAAGCGCGCCACGCCCAGTGGGCGACCCTCTCGATCTTGGGTGGGCGGTGGAGCTTTTGCTCGACCAGCAGAATATCAGCACCACCCCACACGCTGATATTGAGTGACAAGCAGACTGACTGACGCGAGGAGCTGAACGACAGTGACCTCCGATCTGCTCGATGGTGTTGAGTGATCAAGAGCCATGCTGCCACCCACACCCTCACGACCTGGACCGCCAAACCTCCGACTTGTCAACTGATAGTCGGGTCGTCGGGATAGAAGAGCCGCACTCTTGGACAAGGCTGAGGTTGCGTCTAATTTGTTTTTGCGTAACCATGCAAGTAAGGCCTTGGGGGGGCATCGAGCAAGCTATTCACATCTCCCAATTTTGGCCATTTTCCATTTGAAGGGGAGAAGCATGAACTGCGACACTGCGACACTGCGACACTGCGACACTGCTTAGCTGTGGGACTCGTCTTCTTCATGGGAGCTGGATGCCAACGTGCTACATTCGATCCACCCCTAGGACAAGCTCAGTACTCTGTTGTCTGTGGACCTCGCCTCGATATTGAACTCACCCCCGACAGCTATGTCGGTGTGCAAGAGGAACCAACGAGCACCGTTTTTGATCCTGCACACATTGGGCACGCATCAACGGTGGAGATTGCAAAGGCTACGACAGCAAGCGCTACGGTCTTTGCCGCAGGCTGGATTCACACCAACAATATGGTCAAGGTATCCTTGTATGATGTGGGAGTGAATGCGATCACCAGCACCATCACGCTACCATACGGCGCACATGAACACTACTGGGTCGCGCGACTGGGTTACGACGAAGTGTGCAATGCAGTCTCAGAATCTCCGAGTTGCGCCTGGCTTGTCTGGAACGACAGCTATGGGGAGATTTCCTGGGTGGCAGTTGGTCCGGACGGAAGCTTGGGTGATGCCCGATGGCTTGGTGGTCTTGACGGGTCAGGAGACGTTGGAGTGTTTGAAGACCCAGGGAGCGGTCTCCTTCGACGGAAGCTTCTCGCCTATATCACTCCTGATCGCAAACAAGTTATGACTGTGATTCTTGATCACGATGGGAGCCTCCTTGGCAGCCCGCGCACATTGCGTGCCACGCAGAATAATTTCGAAGCTCATCAGACCGCCGTAGTTTGGTCCGCACGTGAGGAGCGCTGGTTAGTGGTGTGGTCGGAACAGTATGTCGCAGCAGACTACGCATGGAAGGGGAAGATCGTGTCCCGCTGGGTTGACCACGACGGTTTCCTTGTACAGAGCGTGGCAACAAACGTAGCTTACTGTGGTGGACATCCACTTGAGTCCCGTTGTATCGGAGGAGGCGTTCCCCTCACTACAGAGAAACTCACCACAACCTCCGATGTTGCAGACCTTTCCATCTCGAGCACGATTGAACCGAATGAACCGATCAAAAAAACCGATGCTGGAGCGGACTCAGGGGGCGGTGTGCGCATCAACGAGCCTTGCTATTGCAAGGCGTTCTATCTTGCTGAAAGCGACTACGACCCATGGTACTTTCACGACCGCTATCGCATCCATCACTACGATGTCCATGTGCGATTGGATCACAATGGAGTTCGTGCTGCCATCTACACCAATAGCCTGGATAATCCACTGGACCCAAACTGCATCACCCTGTGTCCGCTCGCAGCCTCGCAGCTGTCGACGCCAATAGGGACAAGCACTTTTCAACTAGCTGGACAGAACTTCGCATCACAAGCCGTCGAGCAACGGCGACTCATCGTCGGTGGTCGGCTGCAGGTTTCAGATGAGGCTATTCATTATTCTCCTCTCTTCAATCCACAGGCATCACGAGCGACGGAGGAGGTGACTGCGTTTCTCGCCACAACAGACTTCCGCTCTGGAGGAGAGCGGCTTTCCATCACCATCGCAAATACAAGAACCGGGGGCTGCCCATGAGCGCAACGAGGCAATGCACCGTTGCTGCGGTCCTCCTTGTTTCGGCGTGCACCACACAAGATACGCCTTTGGATGGCGGCGCGGCTAACGCAGAGAACTCTGGGGACCTGCACACGTCCCGAGGGCTGGAGGTTCTCGTCATTGCCCCGTATGAGCATGATTCAGCCACGGCGCGTGCCTACCTCTCCGCGACACCTGCTCGCTTGCTGAGCAAGCTCCTTGAAGACACAGAACTCAACCCTCAGGATATTCGTCTCGGCGTGGTCTCGACAGTGGTGGAAGGCAAGTCCGTCTGCGACTCTCAGCCACCACCGCCAGGTACCTTGTTGACTGGACCAAGCGGAGCTGCCCTCCTCACTGGTGAGGCGGGTTCAGACCTATGGGCTCGCCATGTTCAATCAGGTCAAGGGTCGCCTGAATGCTGGAACCCTCACTATCTAGAGGTCGCCACACTTGCTTTGGATGGCCGCAACGGTGACTTTCCTCGGCCGGACGCGCTTCTCGTCGTGCTGGTGCTCAACAGCCTTGACGACTGCAGCATTGATGACTACTCGCTTTGGGACCAACCAGCGGTCTGGTCACCCGAAAAGATTCGCTTCACGACGAAGTGTTACCTGCCTCCACAGGGCTTCCTCTTCCCCGTTCAACGTTACCCCGAGTTCTTTGTCGCGCGGCACCCAGGGCGTGTCTTCGTCGCGGCCATCTCCTGGCCTACTAAGCCAAGCTTCACCACCGATCCCTCGGGTTACACTGTCATCGCGAATGGCAAGTGCTCAGACCAGATCTGGCCCGCTCCTCGGATGGCGGAGTTCATTGACGCGGTGCGCGCACATCAAGACCCTCGCCTTCAAGGCAGCCTCTACGATATGGGTTGCGATCCTTCGAGCGCGGACATCGCCTCTCTCGCTGGGGCGATCATTGACCATGGGAGGCTTTGAGGCTTCGCGAAAGGCCCGTGTCTCATCTTGTCTCTTGGCTGATCTCCTCACATCCCCCACCTTAGATTTCCTGCGCTTAACTTGACAACGCCCAGGGGTTTGCTACGAATTTCACCTTCGGAATAGGTGGAAATTACTTCGATTAGTGGCTCATGGTCCAAACCATCAGCCACTCTTAACGGTTTCTCCGCGAGGCGCAGTGGTCGGACGTATTCCTGAAGAAGTCATCGCCGAGGTTCGTGATCGAACGGATATCGTCGAGGTCATCGGGCGCCATGTGACGCTCAAGCGCTCTGGTGTCAATCACAAGGGCTGCTGTCCCTTTCACGACGAAAAGACCCCCTCCTTCAACGTCAACCCCGCACGGCAGTTCTTCCATTGTTTTGGCTGCCAGGAGAGCGGTGACGTCATCGGCTTCTTGATGAAGATGGAGGGTCGCACCTTCATGGAGGTGCTCGAGGAGCTTGCCGAGCGATCGGGCGTCGACCTGCCGCGGGAAGAGACCACGCCCAAACAACGCGCTGAGCGGGAGCGGCGTCAAAGTGAGCGCCAGCAGGCTCTCGAACTCAACGCTCGTGTTGCGCGTCTTTACCGCAATTACCTCGAGAGCGAAGGGGGCGTGGAAGCCCAGGAATATCTCAAGGGCCGCGGCATTAACGCCGAGAGCGCGGAGCGTTTTCAGTTAGGTTTTGCGCCAGGCTCGGGCGATGTGGTGGCACGGCGCCTGGCCAAGCACGGCGTCGACATGGATTTCGCCGATCGCATGGGGCTGGTGGCTCCACGGCGGCGAGGCGAGGGCTACCACGACCGTTTCTGGAAGCGGGTGATCTTTCCGCTGATTGGCCTGCGAGACGAGGTCATGGGGTTTGGCGGGCGGCTCCTCGGTGACGGGGATGGTCCTAAATATATCAACACGCCAGAGACCTTGCTCTATCACAAAGGGGAGGCGCTCTATGGGATGGCCCAGGCAGCCACAGCGATTCGTCAGCAGGGTGAGGTGCTCGTGGTGGAGGGCAACTTCGATGTGATTCAGATGCACCAGGCCGGTTGGCGCCACACCGTGGCCCCCATGGGAACGGCACTCACAGAGCAGCAAGCACGGCTGCTGCGTCGCTTCGCCGAGCGGGTGGTGACCATCTTCGATGGGGATGGCGCTGGGCAGAAGGCAGCTGAGAAGTCCGTTCCTGTGCTCATCGCGGCGAAGCTGGACGCGCGGGTCACGACTCTCCCCAAAGGGGAAGACCCCGATAGCCTGATACAATCAGGGCGCAGCGAGGTGCTGCAGCGCGTCATTGATGCCGCCTTGCCTGCGGTGGATTATGTGCTTTCTCGCAAACGTGAGGCAATGGAGGACACGATCCCTGGCCGAGCCAAGCTCGTCGAGGAGATCGCGCCTCTCGTAGCGTCCTTGCCCAGCAGCGTCGGTCGCGAGTTCTATATCGATAGAATTGCACTTGATCTTCAGGTAGACCGGAACGTTGTCGCGCGAGCGGTCCAGGTGGCTGCCCGCTCTGATGTGTCTTCGAGGCCGTCTTCGAGGCCATCGTCGAGGCTGGTGAGGCAAGAGGCTAGACTGGAAGACCCTTCGCCCTCGGAAGATCCTTCACCGTCAGGAGATCCTTCACCGTCGGAAGCTCGCCAACCAAGATCTACACAGCCGGTGGACCCTCGCGAGGTGGACCTGGTCAAGATCCTTCTGGCCCATCCGCGGCTCCTGCCAAAGGCGAAGGACGCGAATCTTTCTTGGCTTTTGACAAATGAGGCCCTCCGCGCTACCTATTTTGCCGCTACAAGAATGCAAATTGAAAACGGTCGGATAGATTTCGTTCGCTTGCTCGGAGATGCGCCGAGTGGAGCTTGCGATGCGGTGGCCGAGGCTGTGAGTTCGCAGGACTCTTTTGGCACAGGAGATCCCAATCGCATGCTCGATGAGTGGTTGTTCTCAGCCATGGGAAGACGCCTGCAGCGTTTACGCGCGCACGCTGCCCGTGCGTGCACAGGAGAGGCTTCGCGTGTGTGGGCCCCAAAGATAGTGGACCTTCAGCATTTCGTGTCGCGCCTTGATGGGCTGCGGCGTAAACGCCAACTTGAAGCGGTTTGGGCTCTCTTGCCCGAGTTGATGCAAGTGGAGCAAGACATCCATGAAACAAACTGAAAAGAAGGCACCGGTCAAGAAGGCAACCAAGAAGGTCGCCTCAAAGACAGCCGCAAAAGCCTCAAAGAAGACCACCCCAAAGCAGAAGAACTCGGCGAACAAGGCTACGGCCAAAGCCATGGGGGCGGAAAAGGGCAAGAACGGGGAGAGCGTCGAGGAAGGCGCCCGCGAGGAGGTCCGCCGTTTGGCGGCTGAAGAGTTCGAGGTGCAGCGTCGTAAGCTTGTGGCTCTCGGCAAGAAGCGTGGTGTGCTCACCATCGATGAGGTCAATGACAACCTCTCCGATGCCATGAGCTCCACCGATAAGATCGAAGCCTTGCTCGAGTCCCTTGGTGCGGCTGGCATCTCAGTGGTGGATACAGTCGAAGAGGCTGCCGCTGTCAAAAAGCCCAGGCGCGTTGCCAAGAAGGGGCGAAGGGCGAAGGCGCCGGTGCAGGCGCAGCAAGAGGAAGACAGCGCCAACAAGACCAGCGACCCCGTGCGGATGTATCTCCGCAAGATGGGGTCGGTCTCTCTGCTCACACGTGAGGGTGAGGTAGAGATCGCCAAACGCATCGAGGAGGGCGAGCGTCGAGTGCTCAAGGTGGTGCTCGCGTCGCCCATCGCGGTACAAGAGATCCTTTGCATCGGTGAGGCGCTGAAGAAGGGGAAGATGCGGGTCAAAGAGGTGATCCGTGACCTCGACGAAGAAGATCCCGAGTTTGATGAGGAATGGCACACCGAGCGGGTGACCAAGACCATCGACAAGGTGAAGCGCTTCGACCGCGAGAATGAACGGATCCGTGAGAAGCTCACGGATCGTCGTATCAGTGAGGCGCGGCGGCGCAAGCAGGTGGCGCTCATCGACGCGAACCAGCAGGAGATGTTCGATCTACTCTCCGATCTGCGCATCAAGAAGAAGCAGATCGATCGCATCGTGGTGCGCCTCAAGGCGCAGGTAGCGCGGCTCGAGAAGTCCGAGGCCGAGATGGCCGAGATAGCGGAGCGTACGGGCACGAGCCTTTCTGGGGTGCACAAGGCGCTGCGTGAGGCCAAGCGATCTGCGAAGGACGCGCGCCGTATTAGCAAGAAGCTCGGCCTCGAAGACCAAGAGCTGGCCGAGGTGGAGCGGCAGCTCAAAGAGTCACAGCATGAGCTCAAAGAGGTAGAGGAGGCTTGTGAGCTCTCCCTTGAGGACTTGCGCACGACCTACCAGCACATCGCTGAAGGTGAGCGCATGGCTGAGCGCGCCAAGTCAGAGCTGGTGGAGGCCAATCTGCGCTTGGTGGTGAGTATCGCGAAGAAATACACGAATCGCGGGCTGCAGTTCCTGGACCTGATCCAGGAGGGCAACATTGGCCTGATGAAGGCCGTGGATAAATTCGAATACAAACGGGGCTACAAATTCTCCACGTACGCCACGTGGTGGATCCGTCAGGCGATCACGCGGGCTATCGCTGATCAGGCGCGCACCATCCGCATCCCGGTGCACATGATCGAGACCATCAACAAGCTCATCCGAACCAACCGCTACCTGGTGCAGGAGCTTGGTCGCGAGCCGATCCCAGAGGAGATCGCCCTCAAGATGGAGCTGCCCCTGGACAAGGTGCGCAAGGTACTGAAGATCGCTAAGGAGCCCATCTCTCTCGAGACACCCATCGGCGAAGAGGAAGATTCGCATCTGGGTGACTTCATCGAGGATAAGAGCGTGGTCAACCCCTCTGAGGCGGTGATCAACATGAACCTCGCTGAACAGACGCGCAAGGTGCTCGCGACGCTCACTCCTCGTGAGGAGAAGGTGCTGCGCATGCGCTTTGGTATCGGGGAGAAGTCTGACCACACCCTCGAGGAAGTGGGACAGGACTTCGAGGTGACCCGTGAGCGTATTCGTCAGATTGAAGCAAAAGCGCTACGCAAGCTGCGTCATCCCTCTCGCTCCAAGCAGCTCAAGAGCTTCGTCGAGGGCAATACTGATGGTGGTGGCGGGAGCAGCAGCAGCAGCCAATAACGCCCAGGTGAGATTCTAAGACGACGGAAAGTCACGGAAAGTCTCTGATCTCCACAGCCCGGCTCTCGCCGCGGCGAAACACGTTAACCTTCCCACATTATGAGGTCTCGGTGGCGCCGTCGGCTTCACCTCCGCACGTGATGGTGGCTGCAGCCCCCGGCAAGCCAGGAAAGACATAGCGTGATGGCGCCAGTTGATTGAATCCGTCTCATCGACTCTTGCCGAGCCAGTACAGAACTTTCACCTGGTAAACTTGGCACCTGAGCTGGCGCAGTAGCTCGTCCAGACCGCAGTAGCTCGCCCTAGACCGCAGTAGCTCGCCCAGACCGCAGTAGCTCGCCCAGACCGCAGTAGCTCGCCCAGCTCGCCCAGACCACGGCTCGTGCTGACGATCGAGTCCCGGGTGTAGACTCAGCCGTTTACAACGGCCGTTTCCTCTTCTTCCGGGATATAGTAGATGATGCGCTGGCAGTTGGGGCACTGCTCAATGGTCTCGTTGCGCTGAAGGATATTGTAGAGCTGTGGCGGCAGCCGCATGTGGCAGCCACTACAGGCGCCTTCGGCGGCTCGCACCACACCAATCCCACCACGCAA
>JAFCZD010000860.1 GCA_019314525.1 Deltaproteobacteria bacterium | reverse complement strand
CCGTCGCGACCCACGACGATCTGCTGGTGGTCGCTTCCCGAGCCGCGGGCACTCCGGAGGACCTCCCAGGGGAGATCCTGGTCTACCGCCGCGAGGCGGGCGGCTCCTTTGTCCTCGTCGATTCGGTGGCGTTTGGCTCGAGAGGGCCACGGGGCGGTTCGCTTCTTCACGCTCGTGCCGGAGAGCTGCCAGCCGTTGGAGTGCCCCGTGCGGCGTTGCGCGCCCATTACGGATGGGTGTGGTGGGGCCTTGACGTGCTTTGTGTGTGAGGCCCCCGAGTCGTGCGGTGGCGCGGGCATCCCTGGCTTCTGTGATTGCACGGAGGCCACCGCCTTTGGCCCTCAGGCTGGAAACCACGAGGCAAACGAAACGGGCATCGGCTCGAAGTCGTGGCAAGCAGGCTGGAGTGGCGGCTGGCAGGTCTCGGCGATGACCGCGGGGCAGAGTTCCCATTGGTTGCAGGCTACCGACTTCGGCTTTGATCTCGCCGCGGATACCGTCGTGACAGGGATCAGCGTCGAGGTGGTGCGGTCCTCGCTCTCGGCGGGCATCCTCGACAACGCCATACGCTTGGTGCGTGGCGGCAGCGTGGGCAGCGTGGATCGCGTCACCACCGACATCTGGAGCAAGGACGAGGTGACGGTGATCTACGGCGGGCTAGGCGACCTTTGGGGCGAGAGTTGGACCCCGGCTGACATCAACGCCGCTGACTTTGGCGTCGCCTTCTCCGTCAAATATGCGCACACCGCTGGAAACGATTGGCCCTACGTGCATGCCATGCGCATCAAGGTGCACTACGACACGCCGTGTCCATGTCCTGGCGGTGAAGCTCGTGATTGTTACACCGGTCCCGAGGACACGCTGGATGTGGGCGCGTGCGAGAGGGGCAGCAAGACCTGTGAGAGCGATGGGAGCGGCTGGGGCATGTGCCTCGGCGAGGTCGTGCCGGCGGACGAGGTCTGCGGCAATAACATCGATGATGATTGTGATGGCGAGGTCGACGAGACGTGTGTCTGCCCACCGAACACCGAGCGACCCTGCTACACGGGCCCCGAAGACACCCGAAGCGTTGGCGCATGCCACGATGGCGTCGAGCGCTGCCCAGCAGATGGTGTGGGCTGGGGGCTGTGCACAGGCGAGGTGCTGCCCACGGTCGAGGCGTGCGACGGGAAGGACCACGACTGCGATGGCGAGGTCGACGAAGGCTGCATCAGCGGAACGCGAGTGACCTTCGCCTACACCGCGAACACCCAGCCCTGGATCGTGCCAGCGGGCGTCACAGAGATTACGGTCAAGGCCTGGGGTGCTGGGGGTGGCGGGCGCCCAAGCTCAGGCGGCGGCGATGGCATTGGCGGCGGTGGCGGGTTCGCGCGCGGCGCCCTCTCGGTCACACCAGGTGAGACGTTGACGGTGCTCGTGGGCGGCGGCGGTGGTTCCCGGAGGGCGTCGACGTACGGTGGAGGCGGCTCGGGCGGCGACGGGGCTTGGGATGGCTATAGCGGCGGCGGGCGTACAGAGCTTCTGCGCGAGGGGACGACGCTCTTGGTTGCCGGTGGTGGCGGTGGCGGTGGCGGTCGCACTGGCGGCGTGGGCGGCGGCGGCGGCGGCAACGATGGCGAAGAGTACGACAGCTGGGGCGTCGCCGAGGGCGGTGGTGGCGGTACCACGATCGCTGGGGGAAGCGGCGGCACAACCACAGCGTCAGATAGCTATGAGGGTACCGATGGTTTGCTGGGTCAGGGCGGCCGTGGGGGGCGCGGAACCGGCGGTGGCGGCGGTGGCGGTGGTGGCTACTACGGCGGCGGCGGCGGCGGTGGTGGCTACTGCGGAGCTGGCGGCGGTGGTGGGTCGAGTCACGTCACAGGCACAAACACCATGCTGGTCTCGGCCACCGGGCCGCTACCAGGTGAGCCCACGGATCCAGACTACCTCGCGCCCTCCGGCGTGGCTGCACATACCACCGCCAGCACAGAGGGGCAGCCTGGCGCCTTGATGATCATCTACTAGTCGTGCATCTCTGAATTCTACGCTCTGAATTCTGACGTTTCGGAGGGCTGGATCGATGTGGGCGAGAGCGTCGTCGCGGGCAAGGTTATCCCGGCCCGTCGCGTCTTCTACCGGCGCTACCGCGCGCAGGGCAAGGCATCTGGTTGCGTGGTGGTGTGCTCACCCGGCTACCAGGAGACGGGTCGCAACTTCGACACGCAGGTCCCGCTGCTGATCGGTCAAGGCGATGAGGTCATCACCATCGACCATCAATGGGGAGGCTACACGTCCAAGCCAGGGGGCGTTGGGGCAGCGAGCCCCGGTGGTTTTGATGGTGCCTTCAGCATCGCTCGCGACGCCGCGGTGGGCCTCGCCCTTGGAGAAGCTCTCGCGACCAAGCTCCACGGAAGAAGAGGCCAGGTTGTGCCCCTCGGTGTGAGCATGGGCTATGGCCCCGGCGTCCTCGGCGCTCGCCAGCGCGGGCAAGATGAAGCTCAACATTCAGAACAAGGACAAGGTCGAGGGCCTCAACCTGCGCGGACGTCAGCTCACCCTCTCCAACATGAGGGTCGTCCTCGGGGAAGGCGGCTTCGTGGGCCTGACGCCCAGTGTGATCAACAACACCTTGGCCTTTTTAGGCCGCAAGCTGCCGCGCTTC
>JAFCZD010000859.1 GCA_019314525.1 Deltaproteobacteria bacterium | reverse complement strand
GCGCGCATCCCCCTCCCCCGTGAGCACTGCCCGAAGCACCGAGGAGATGAAGATCAAGGGCACACCCATGGCGATCCAGCGAAAATAGGCCCAGGCGAGCCTGGCTGTCTCACCCTCGGCGCCCAAGACCGGGATGCCCTGTTGCCCTCCTAGGAGGCCTGCGAGGGCCAGTAGGCCGCCGAGAACCAGCCCAATGGTAATTCCTCCTGAAGCAACGCCGTCAGCAGCGATGCTGTCATCTCGCCCCACCGCTTGGGCGACATTGGCGGTGACGCCCGCCGCGAGGCCATTGGCGACGGCGACGGCGATAAAGAAAGGCGCGTGCACAAAGGTCGCCGCGGCCAGAGCCGCGGGCCCAAGCTGACCGATGAAGGCCATGTCCACGACCCCATAGACCGCGTGGACGGTGAAGCCCCCGATCATCGGCAGCGCAAGACGCCAGATCGCCTTACGAGGGTGGGCGATGAACTCAGCGAGGCGAGTGCCGCGCTCTTCTTGTTGGGGGTCCTGGGAGCGCACGGGGCTCGTCAGCGCCTCCGCGAACGCCGCCGCCAAGAAAAGAGCAGCAGCAAGAGCCAAATGCCGAACGAAGCGCTATTGCCCGGACCAGCGAGAGAGCAGCCGCCACCACCCTCGTCTTTGGGCTCCTCGCCCCCTCCTGGATCTACTGCCGCTGGCGTGCACACATGTATGTTCCCGGCTGCGGCACAGTCGTAGCCCTGGGGACACCCTTGTTCTGGCTGGCAGACCTCACTACAGAATTCTCTTTGGGTCGCAGGTTCCACCGCGCAGATGCCGCTTTGACAATCCGCGGGCACGCTGCAGGAGGCGCCCAGGGTTCCTGGCTGGGAGACGACGCACGCCCCCTGCTCATTGCCCGCGATAGGTGTGCACTCGAAGCCCGAGGGGCATTGAGAGTTGGCCAAATCACAGAGGTCGATGCAAACGCCACTGCTGCCGAGATCGGCGCAAAGCCCAGACTGACACTCCACAGGCACCTCACAGCTCTCACCGAGGCCTTTCTTTGCTGGAGGTGGAGGTGGAGGTGGAGGGGGAGGTGGAGGAAGCGGAGGGGTCAGCACGCCCTCGGGGACGCAAAGGGAGCCCAAGGAGCTGTCGATGCAGTCATACCCCGAGGGGCAATCTTGAGCGCTCACGCTGCAGTTCGCCGAGCAAAACGTGCCAACCTCGGCGATCTCGACACACATCGAGGACTCGCACTCCATGTGCGTTTGGCATGGCTCCCCGAGAGCGCCGGAGCTGCCGGTGTGGGGCACGCACGCCTCAGTAATACTCCCGCCACCGGTCACCGACACGCAGTCATCACCTCGGAAGCAAGGCTGGACGCTGGAGCACTCGTCGGTGCAGTAGCTGGCGCCATCATCGGCGGGGATGCAGAGCCCCGAGACGCAGTCGCCTCCAACCTCACAGATCCCGCCATAGGTGTTCAGGATGCCCTCTGTCCCAGTGATCCAGCTATAATAATAGTCGACACGCATATCATAGCCGTAGGTTTGACAGCCCTCCTCAGTGGCCGAGTGCACGCCAACGATCTCCTCACGGCCGTTGCGTACGGCGAGGCTCGGGCCTCCTGAATCACCACTGCAAACCGTGCCCGCCCCGCTGGCTCCCGTGAAAGCGAACCAGGTCTGGGTCAAGTCGCTGATGACGTTGGACGCCTTGCGCTTGGTTCCAAAATCGCCGAGGCCCCCCCCTACCAGCCCATACCCAATGAGAGTGATGGGCTCCCCCAGATAGGTAGAAGCCGTGCCCAAGGGGATGGGGGTAACACCCACCACGGGTTTGGCGAGCAGAACCACGGCCACGTCATCTTCGCGTGCTCCATTGTAGCTGGGGTGTGCGAGCACGCCGCGCGCCATGTGGGCTGTGCCATAGGGGCCTCCCACCATGAAGACCACAGGCTCTTTGTAGGTATAGGGGGTGGATTCGCTCAGCACACAATGGGCAGCCGTGAGGACTTTGTCGGCTTCGAAGAGCGTCGCCGTGCAAGCGGCGTCTTCTCCAGAGGCGAGAACGCCGACGGCGGGATGCCCGGTGTCCACCACCCCATTGACGAGGGGGACCTGATGTCGCTGGGCGGGCTCTTCGAGCTGAGCAGAGGGAGCACAAGCGGCGCCGAGTTGAAGGAGAACAAGACCTACACAAACAAATAATTTCGAAGACATAGGCACTCCCATTGACTCAATACTTTCCCCCCCCGCTGGACGCTATCTTCCTAACGACCCTCAGTATACCACGCAGCAAGGGTGCACGTTTGCAGCACCTTGGTGTGTCGCACACCCCTTGCGAGCTAACCACAGCCTAGGTTACGCTTCCTTCTTCATAGATGTCTCGCGAGGTTCCCTTATGTCGCTCGAAGATTCTATTAGCCATCGATGAGCTCCGCGCTCAACCCGGAATGCTCAAAGACCTGCGCGAAATCGCGCCGGCCCAGAAAATCATCAAGGTCCTCGGGGAGGTGGCCCCCGTCCTTGGACCCGTAGGACACGAAGATTTGCTGCTGAACACCGCAGGGCTCGTGCGGCGCCTTGCCCAAGGGCTCGGCCCCCAGCCCGTCGACCTAGAAGATGGACTTACGAGGTGGGAGCAAAGCCTCAGCGACGACGACCGCAACTACGCAGCCCATTGTCGCAGCGCCATCGTCTATCTCGCATGGAAGAACTTCGCGGCGGCAGAGACGGCGATCAACCGGGCCAAGTTCAAACATGACAATTGGGCCCTGGCGCACTACGTCTACGGTCTTCTACGAGGCATGCAAGGCGACGCTGGCCGCGCCCACTTCGAATTGTATCTGGCCTTCCACCGTGAGCCCTACCCAGAAGGCCAAGCGCGCATCAAGCGCGCCCTCGATCTCGTACGGTGATCAGAGAGTCAGCTAGAGCACCTTATCCAGCGTCGCCATCAGC
>JAFCZD010000858.1 GCA_019314525.1 Deltaproteobacteria bacterium | reverse complement strand
GTTTGCGCAGGCGCACAACATCGCTGTGGACGACCAAGGTGACGTGTATATCGCGGGTGAACTCACAGGCCCCGTTGATTTTGGTGCGGGTTCCATGAGCCCCACAGCAGCAGCAGACGGTTTTGTGGTCAAATATAGCAAGAGCGGCACCCTCCTTTGGTTCCATCACATCACTGGGGACAAAAGCTCCATCGACTTCATCAAAGCGGACTATGTGCTCATGGGCCCAGAGAGTAGCGTCGTCGTCGCAGGCACCTTCACAGGTTCGATAACCATCGACGGACAGCGGTTCGCGCAACAAAGCGACACCCAAGGAATCTTCATCTACTCCTTTGAGGCGCCAAACTAACCATCCCCTTCAGTTGCCTCTAGAACGCGCTGCTCGTCACAAAGAGAACGTCCACGACTCTGTCTAGAGCGAGATCGCGCCCAGCACTTGCATCTCGCCCAAGCCATCACCGAGCACCTCTGTGTTTCCGGCACCCAGCTCACCCAGTCCATTCTTGCCCCAACACTTCACCTCGTTGTTATCGAGGAGCGCACATCGATGACCCTCGCCCCACAGAACAAAGGACCCGCTCACGTGCCGCGCATAGCGGCCCAGCCCCAGGAAGACTGGCTCTAGGTCATCTCCCATTTCGCCGCTGCCATCTCCAATACTCGCTTGAGAATTGTTGCCCAATTGGCCCGCGGCGCCCCTGCCCCAGCATTTGAGCCCGTTGTTATCGAGGATCGCGCAGGTGCTCCCATTGGAGGCGAAAATGCGCTTTGCGGTGCGGCCAGTACCGAGGTCCACTGTGCCAAGACTATCACCCATGGACCCAGGCGTGTCTCCCCGGCGAGAGGTATCACCGTAGCCCAAGCGCCCATAGCCGCCCCCTCCCCAGCACTTCACCTGGCCTGTGGAGAGCAGAGCGCAACTGTGGTGCTCCTCTGGCCGTTCAACGTACATTCCTGTGGATGCCACGACATCAACGACCTGGGCGCCAGCGCCAAGGTCGACGTAGCGAAGGTTATCGCCCATCTCGGATAGGTCATCGCCTCGAGTATTCGTATCTTCATAGCCGAGTTGACCCACTACATTCCAACCCCAGCACTTGAGCTTGAGGTTATCCAAGAGCGCACAGCGATGAAAGGCACCCATGGCGATCTTCAACACGCGAGCCCCAGCACCCAGCTGTAGATAAGGAAGGTTGTCACCCATTTGCAGCAAGGAAGCGCCGACACAAGCACTGGATCCGTTGCCATTGGCGCCGTAAAAGCCGACGCCCCAGCACTTCGCCCGTTGGTCGGAGGTGATGACGCACGTGTTGAACGAACTGCTCGTCAGGTCCTTCACCTTCACGCCCTGCCCGAGCTGAATCGTTGGCAGATTATCACCCATGTCGGTGGCTTCATCTCCGAGGTTCCGCGAGTGCCCATAACCCATGTAGCCAGGCTCGTTCCAGGTGCGTCCATAGCCCCAGCACTTGACGTCACCGCTGCTCAAGAGGGCACAGGTATGCGCGCCACTCTCGCCAGCAGAGAGGTCCACCACACGCACAGAGCTTCCGAGGTTCACCGCCGGGAGGGCTGCTCCCATCTCTCCCGGTTCGTCACCCCGGTTCTCAGTGTCCCCCAAGCCGAGCTCGCCGGAGGCGTTGCCCCCCCAGCACTTCACCTGGCCTGCGCTATTGAGCACGCAGTTGTGTGTGGCGGCAGAGACGACCAACATCGTCGTCTCCGGATCATTGTCCGTGATGATAATGCGATGAGACGACCGCGCCCCCACCATGGCGACGCCTGGTGTCACGGTGCCGAGCGTAATGTCGAAAAACTCGATGGGCTCGATGGTGGAGTCGTCGACGATCTGAATTGACAGGTGAGCAGAGGTTTCACCCGCCGTGATCGTCACGATGTCCCCAGCTGGAAACTGGTAGTCAGCGCCGCTGGCTGTACCCGTATCAGACGCCATCACTTTGATGCCCACCGGCACTCCAAGGGCCGTTGACAATGTGAGCGTCACGGTGATGAGTCCGTCACCCTCAGCCGCAAGCGTTGGGGACAACGACTCAAACTCGATTGCCGCGAGGTTCGCGTCACTTGAAACGGTATCGCCAAGGAAGCTGTCTTCGAGGCCTGTGTCGGGTTGAAAGGTGTCGGGTTGAAAGGTGTCGGGTTGAAAGGTGTCGGGTTGAAAGGCGTCGGATTGAAAGGCGTCTGTCGCGAGCCCGTCGAATCTCGCGCCATCAGACGCTGAAGGCCTATCATCCGCATCGTCGAAGACACCAGCGTCTACGCCAAAGCCGAACCGCGTGCAACCAGCTGACTGACTCACAAAGACAACGACCAGCGCGAGATCTCCCAGGTACAGCCATTTTGTCTTCAGCATGCTTTGAAGAGATGCACCAGCCACTAGACCACTCCCATCTTGCACCGATCCCTGTTTTCTGATCTAAGGCGGGGATGATTAGCATTGAATTACGCAGAAGCCTCGTCGAGGCGTACAATTCTGGGCTCTTGGGA
>JAFCZD010000036.1 GCA_019314525.1 Deltaproteobacteria bacterium | reverse complement strand
CCCCTCGCCCACCTCGACCTCAGCCCCCAAAATGTGATGATCACCCGTGATGGGACTCTGCGACTGATCGATTTTGGCATCGCGCGATTCCTCAGTGGTGATGACCCTCCCCCTCTCGGTGGACGCATCGCAGGCACCATCGGCTATATGTCACCAGAGCAAGCCAGGGGCGAAAAGGACGTGAGCGCCGCGGCTGACCAGTACGCCTTGGGTATCTTGCTTTGGGAGATACTCGCAAGTCGCCGTCTCTTCGCTGGCAATACCAACGACACCTGGCGCCGCATGCGAGCTGGCGATGTCCCAGATCTCGCGCAGCTTGGAACCTCCGGCTCTTTGGAATGTATCGATATCTTTATGCGCTTGCTCGCCGCAAAACCCGAGGAGCGCTTCGCTCACATGGGAGAGCTCATGGGGCAACTCGAGCATCTTTCTTCATCGCCGCTCTCGGGCATCAAGCCCCTGGCGGCCCTCACCAAGCGCTTGATGAAAGATGCAAACTTCGACCCCTTCGATGCTGTACGCACCCGGGAAAACACCGAAAAGACGACGCTGCCCGAGAATATCCCCACAGGGGAACTCGAACTCGATGAATACGCCGAATTGGAGATCGCGGTTGATCACGGTGAGGATACACCCTCCGCGCAAATGCGAGCGGTGGTACCTGTGAACCCCGAGTCCACGCGCTTATCCCAAGACCGCCCACGCCGGATGATCCATCGCACCCCCGAGTCACCCTTCCTCGAGCCCAGCGACTCTTTCGACCAGGAAGTCGTCGCGTCTCGGCGCCGAGACGCTGTCTAACATGCTGCGCACGCTGCAGGTCCTCTCTCTTGCCTTCGTTGGCGCCTGCGCCGGCACCACAAAGACGCCCGTTGGTCCTGATGCGACACCTCGCTGCGATGGCCCTGCACCACCTGCACGCGTAGAGCAACGCTACCACAAGGCCCACGACACCACGTTGGTGCGTCTCACACCCGCCCCTCGACCTTTTTGTGGAGCTGATACAGCGTTGGTGGTCGCTGGCAGCTTCAAGGGCAGGGTAGCATCCATGACACCCTCGGAGCTAACCATCGGCCTGCTCGCGCGCGACCGTTCCTTCCGCCTGATGCATTGCACGTCATTGCTGATAGAAGCCGATGAATCGCGCATACCCGTGCTCGCTGAGCGCCTGCCCGAGATCGGCCGGGGAGGCGTCTTGCGTGAGTATCTCCTGGGACCGATCCCTCTGCTAACCTTCACGCGCTTGATGGAAAGACAACCGCTGCGCATCTCGGCTTGTGGCGTGACCCATAAGGTTCGCCCCGACGAGCGTGCTGCGTTAGTGGAGCTCCTGCGTCAGCTGGAACCCTGACGTCTCGCCTGACGTTTTGCCTCAGACACGTCGCCGACGCCACACGATGAGGGCCAAGAGGAGTGTGAGCAAAGGCGAAGCTCCCATGGTCTCACCCACGAGACGACATCCGTTAGAGTTGCTCCGTGGAACTTCAGGCGCGCCGCTATCGGCAGAAGGCGAGATCGTGGGAGGGTGCCGCCAATCAACCCACAAGGTCGGCTCACGCCAGTCATGGTTGCCCTGACGTGCATCCAGCAGCTGCACAAGGTCTTGCTCCTGCGGTGGTGAACCGTCGAGCACTACTGGCAACGCCACCACATAGACCGAAGCGTAACCGTGCCCCGCCAGGCCACTCGTCACGGCGAAGCGCGGATGGTTGCTCCAATCGGGGTTCTCCCAACGCACAACGCCAAAGGGGACAGACAGCTCCCAGAGAAGTTGGTCCTGAATATTCACCATGGCGATGCGCTGGTGGGCGAGGTCTGGAAAGAACATCAGCAGGTAGCGCTCATCAGGGGACAGAGAGGTATTGCAACCCTGCTCGCCGCCATTGAGAAAGTGAGGCTCTTGGGCAGCGTCGAAGACCACCACTGTGGCGTAGCCTCCGGCGAGGTGCGTACCATCAGGAGAGGGGCCACCCGAAGCCTTCCAGTCCAAGACGTGCTCATCTCTCCCATCACGCAGCCGTCGTCTGCGGGTTGTAATGCCCAAGCCCTGGGGCCAGAGCACCCGCCGCCAAACATCCTTGGGATCATCCCCCATGGTGGTGTAGTAGATCCACTCTTCGCCCGCATCATCGAGCCACCAATGACCATCGTAACCCGCGACCAAAGCCTCTGAAGGCCCTCCTGCGAGCGCTCGTCGGCGAAGCATTCCACCCTGATGATAGACCACGCGCGTGCCATCCGGAGAGATCTTCGCGCCACGGCACGCGATCTCATCGGAGAGCTGGCGCAGCTCTCCGCTGGTCAAATCATAGACGTAGAGCGTGTCACCCTCAGCGTGGTCTAGGGCGACCAGCAAACCGTGATACCCCAAAACGTCTGCCGCAGACGGTGTTTGCGTAAGATCAAGCGCGGCGTCCACGCCTCCATCTGCGCACAGAGAGGTAGGCATGAGGCAGATCGTGAACACGAGAGAGAGGATAGGGAGCGCGCGAGACATCTAGATCAGCCTAGCACGATGAGGGTGGCGTCGAGAGTTAGCCGTTCTTGCGCGCGAACTCTTCCATGAAGGCCGTCAGGTTCTCCAACCAAGAAAGTTCAGCGGCGTTGTAGATCGAGGCACGGATGCCTCCTACGGAGCGGTGGCCCTTGAGGTGCAACATGCCTTGCTCTTTGCCCTCGGCGATGAAGCGCTTCTCGAGCTCTTCGCTGGGCAGACGGAAGACGACGTTCATCATCGAGCGGCTCTCTTTGTCCACGGGCGCACGGAAGAAACCGCTGTGCTTGTCGATCATCCCGTAGAGCAACGCGGCCTTCTGGTCGTTACGCTTCTTCATGCCCTCGAGGCCACCATGGGCTTTGATCCACTTCAGGACCTTGCCCGTAAAATAGATGGGGAAGGCAGGAGGTGTGTTGTAGAGCGACTCTTTCTCCACCTGCAGCTTGTAGTCGAACATCGAGGGTACGTCGCCCTTGCAGCGCTCCAGCAGATCCTGACGGATGATCACCACCGTCACACCTGCGGGGCCGATATTCTTTTGAGCGCCGGCGTAGATCAGGCCAAAGGGCGCAGGGTCAAAGGGTGCCCAAAGGAAGTCGCTGGACATGTCAGCCACCAGGGGCGCCTTCACTTCAGGGAAGCGGTGGTATTGGGTGCCCGCGATGGTGTTGTTGGTGGTGATGTGCAGGTAAGCAGCCTCTTTGGAGAATGTGCACTCATCCCAAGCAGGGATGCGTGTGTATTTGCCATCCTCGGCGTCGAAGGCGATGTTCACGTCTCCGTAGCGCTTGGCCTCCTTGGCTGCCTTTTTCGCCCAGGAGCCGGTGACGATGTAGTCGGCAACGCCCCCTTGGAGCAGGTTCATCGGAGCTATGGCGAATTGGCTGCTCGCACCGCCACCGAAGAAAGCGACATGGTAATCATCGCCGAGCCCAATCAACTCTTTAAAGAGCGACTGTGTCTCTTGATGCACCCCATCATACTCCGGTGAACGATGACTCGACTCAAGCAAGGACTTCCCTGTGCCCTTGAAATCCAGAAGCTCCGCCTGCACCTCCTCGAGCACTGAAAAGGGAAGGGCCGCAGGACCGGCACTGAAGTTCATCGCGCGCTTCATGATATCTCTCCTCGGCGAGCCTCTGCTCACCGTAGATGACGTTTCTTTTGCTTCGCGACTTGCGCCACGAAGGCCTAAGATTGACACCCTCTGCTTCGACTACTTCTGGTAGCCTTGCAGCTTGTCCACCACGATATCGCCGATGCGCCCAAGGTTTTCTTTGCTCGACGCACCAATATGGGGCGTCATCAACATGCGCGGCGCGCTGGTCAGCGGGCAGTCCGCTGGCGGTGGATCGCTGCTCCAAACGTCGGTGGCGTAACAAGCGACGTGACCAGACTCGAGGGCCTTTGTCATCGCTGCTTCGTCCACCACCAGACCACGCGCGGTGTTGACGAAGATCACACCCTCTTTGGTCAACGCCAAGCGATCGGCGTTGATCATGCTACGGGTCTCGTCCGTGAGCGGCGTGTGCAGCGAGATGAAATCGGATTGTGCCAAGACCTCGTCGAGGCTCTTCAACTCCGCGATCTCGTGCTTGTCAACGTAGGCGTCGAAGGCGATGACCTTCATACCAAAGGCCTGGCAGCGCTTCGCCACCTCCGTACCAATACGACCGATGCCGATCAAGCCCAGGGTCTTCTTGTAGAGCTCGGTGCGTTTGAGCTCCTTCTTGAGCCACTTGCCCCCGGCCATGCCATTATGGCCAGCCACCACGTGGTTGATGGGCGCCAACATCAGCGCCATGGCCAGCTCGGCCACTGCCACAGAAGAGGCGTCCGCGGTGTTCTCCACGCGAATGCCCTTCTCTTTGGCGTAGACTTGATCGACGTTGTCGAGGCCCACACCACCACGGATGATGTACTTCAATTTGGGTGCAGCATCGATGTACTCACGCGTGCACTTGGTCTTGGAGCGGATGAGCACCACCTCGGCCTCAGCCACCCGTGATTTGTCATCAGTGACCTCGCCGAAATCCTTGAGCCGCTCAGGCAGCGATGCATCAAAAGCGTCAGAGATGAGGATCAGCATAGTCTTCCCCTTTTCAGCCCCCGGTGGAGGAGCAAAAGTAATCGCGCAGACAGAGGCGCGGGTCAGTCATCTATGGATCGAACAAAGAGCCCGCTGCGTAGCTTGGGCTCGAACCACGTAGATTTCGGCGGCATCACTTCACCAGCATCGGAGATCTCCATCACCTGCTTCATCTGCGTTGGATAGCAGTAAAAGCCCACACCCTCATGGGCTGTGGCGCGTCTCTCCAGCTCTCTCGCCCCACGAATGCCCCCGACAAACTCAATGCGCTGGTCGCCCTTGGGATCGTGGATGCCAAGGATGGGCGCAAGGAGGTTATTCTGGAGGATCGCCACATCGAGGGCAGCCTGCCGATCGTTGGCGTCATAGCTCTCTGGCTTGGCCTTCAACTGATACCACTTGCCGCCCACGAACATACCGAAGCTTGCGGGCTCCTTGGGTTCGGCCTGCGCACCCTCTTGGATCTCGAAGACCTCACCCACCTTGGCAAGGAACGCTTCTGTGGAGAGGCCATTCAAGCCATGAACCACACGGTTGTAAGCGAGGATCTGGACTTGGTCGTGGGGAAAGATCACCGCCATGACATGGGCGTTGTCTCCCGCATGCTTCTTCGCCACCTGACAGCCTGCTTCGGTGCGATGGTGGCCATCGGCGATGTAGAGCGCTGAGACCTGCGCAAAAGCTGCCGCCAAGCGGGCGATGGCCTGCTCCTCTTGTACCACCCAGAAGCGATGACGAACCTCATCCTCAGCGACGAAGTCGTAGAGGGGATCGGTGGCGCTGAGTTCCTGCACCAACGCATCGATCTCGGGGCGGGCTTCGTAGGTGAGAAAGACAGGCCCAGCGTTGACCCCAAGGGTCTCGATATGACGCATACGCCCATCCAAATCCTTGGTGCGGGTATGCTCGTGCTTTTTGATCAAGCCGGCGAAATACTCGTTGGCTGAAGCGGCCGCCACAACACCCACCTGTGTATGAGCACCCATCTGCTGCTCATAGAGGTAGAAAGACGGTGCCTCGTCGCGCACCATGGAGCGAGCCTCCATCATCGCCGCGAGTTGCTTTTTGGCCTCGTCATAGATGCGCTGGTCCTTTGCATCAAGACTCTCATCGAGCAGCACCTCCGCGCGAAGCACGCGCATGAAGCTCTTTGGCGCTCGCTCGATCAGCGCCGCGACCTCTTGACGATCGAGCACGTCATAGGGGGGCGACGCGATCTCGGCGACTAGATCCTGATCAGGACGAATGGCCCGAAAGGGCTTGATCTCCGACATTAAACACCTCCAATTCCACCGGGGAAGGTGGCCAAAAATGCTTTGATAACGGACTGATTGGCCGTACGGATTGGCAAGTTCGCTGTGGACTCCCAACCGCGGGGTCTTTCTATCACGAAGGGATGATGTGGGACAATCGATGTCGCGATGGGAGCATCATTGAGCGGGTATTTAGGAAGACTTGGCCTCTTTCATCGCCTCATTGACAGCGTTTCTTAGGAGTTCCGCCGTGAAAGGTTTCGGAAGAAAGCCAGCCCCCTCCAGGCCCTTCTCTATCAGTCGGTCCTTCGTATACCCAGACATATAGAGCACTTGACTGACTTGAGGCTCTAGTTTGGCCGCCAACTCTGGGCCGCTCATTCGAGGTAACACCACATCCGTGAGCAGGAGATCTACATGATCGTCTGCGAGCAGCTCGAGAGCCTCCTCAGCGCTGCTCGCTCCTCGCACCTCATGTCCCACGAGGTTGAGGATCTGCTCTGCCAAGAGCCGCACCCCTGGCTCGTCTTCCACCACCAAAATCGTGCCCATTTGCGGGGGGGCTTCCTCTTTCGTCTCTTCCTCAACGTTTTCGCTGCTGGGAAGACCCACAGGCAAACGAATCTCGAATGCTGCCCCTTCACCCACTTTGCTGTGAACGGTGATCTCACCAC
The DNA here is from genome assembly GCA_019314525.1 of Deltaproteobacteria bacterium. Lineage (GTDB taxonomy): Bacteria > Myxococcota_A > Polyangia > JAFCZD01. The sequence goes on along the minus strand of JAFCZD010000036.1, from coordinate 14,381 downwards.
CAAGGGCCTGGATAATTCCATAAACAGTGGAGAGCCCGAGGCCTGTACCCTCACCAAGCCCTTTGGTGGTGAAGAAGGGATCAAAGATCTTCGCCCGTGTCTTGTCATCCATGCCGTGCCCTGTGTCACGCACAGTAAGGCACACACCATCTGTCGGGCCGAGCTTGGTAGCCGAGAGCGATATGGAGACCGTTCCTCCATCGGGCATCGCATCCCGCGCGTTCAAAACGAGGTTGATGATGATCTGAGAGAGCTCGCTTGGGTCAGCCCGCACGTAGAAGGGGATCGCCTCCCCCTCGATATGGATCTTGATCGTCTCGCCAAGGGCGCGCTCGAGCAACTCGAACTCAGCGATGACCACCTGGTTGATGTCCACGACCCCCCGCTCCCGCAGCAAGGGCTGGCGCGCCAAGCTCAGGAGCTTACGCGTTAGCTTGGCAGCACGTTCAGCGGCGTCCATAGCGCGATTGAGGTGCTTGCACTCTGCGTCTTCACAACCAAAGCGCGCCAGATCGAGGCTGGAGATCACCACGGTGAGGATGTTGTTGAAGTCGTGGGCGATACCCCCGGCCAGCCTCCCCAACGCTTCCACGCGTTGCCCACGCTCCACGCGCTCCCGAAGCGCATACTCCACCGTCATGTCCTGCAGCACACCATCAGCCCAATCTTTCCCTACCTCATCCTTGGCCCAGCGAAGCTCGAGGATCGTCCGCAGCTGCCCATCGGCACCGTTGAGCGTCACCTCTTCGGCACAGACATCGATGCGCCCCTCGAGCCAATGACTCAAACGCGTCCGCACCGCGTCGTCGTACCCCAAGGCACCAAGGGTCACGCCCTCATCGAGGGGTGAGACGCCCAAGATAGCGCACAACGTTGGGTTGACCTGAACCATCCGCCCCAGGCCGTCGATGCGGAAGAGCCCTACAGGCGCGCTCGTGAAGAGCGACGCGTAGTGGGCAGCCACCTGCTGCCGAGCTTCACGCGCACGCTCGAAATGCATCAACACCACCCCAATGGAGATCATCAGGATGAAGAGTAGATCGCCATAGGGCTCGATCTTGTCGAAGAAGGGTTTGTCGCCGAAGAAGGGGAGCGCTAGCGCCCACAGAGCCAAGGCCCAGAACCCAAAGGCAGCGATGACCCTTCCTGTGCCGTGATGAAGGAGAGACAACACAGACCAGCCAACGCCTGCGAGGACCAGAGCACCAGCGGGGAAGATGACAAAGCTTCCCCATTCATAGGGGAAGCGAAATATCGAGCTGAGGAGCAAGAAGATCGCTGGGATGGAGAGCGCCACAAGAATCCAACGTGGCACCCGGCGCTCGGTGAAACGATAGACCCCCACCACCAAGAAGCCCGCCGCCATGAGCATCAAGGCTTGCTCGACATGCTCCACAGAAGGAGGCACCAAGCCAACATCTTTGACCGCAGCCAGAAAGTAGTAGGCAGTGAAGGTGGTGTAGGCGGCTATCCACCAGCGCAAATAGGGCTGACGATCCAGGCGCCAAATCGTGATCCAAGCCACCAGAAAGATCAGATAAATGATCCCGTTAATGAAAAATGGTATCGGCCCCTGCATTACTTTCCCCTTTCCCGAGGTTCCGGCAATTTGCGTAGCGGGTCAAGGAAGAGAATGTGAGAGCACCAATATGAGCGTCAGAGCACGAGGGGCAGACGCCCCTCTAGTTCGATACGTCCCCGACAGAAGCGGATGAAAAGGGGCAAGACCTCAACGCCCACATCGATGGCTTGGCGTAGCAGTCGGCCGTATTCAGCGTCGATGGTATCGGCTGGGGCGACTCTTTGGCAGTCCGCACGAGCAACGAAGAAGATCAACATGGCACGGTCACCCTGCTCCACAGCCCGCATCAACTCGCGCAAATGCTTCTGGCCACGGGTGGTCACGGCGTCGGGGAAGCGTGCCACAGGTCCATCGGCCCAGGTGACGTTCTTGATCTCCACATAGCAGCGAAGCGGCCCTGCGTGGACGGGCTCTTCAAGCAGCAGGTCAAAACGAGTCTTGTCGCCAAAAGGAACCTCTGCGCGGACTGCGGTGTAGTCTGCGAGCTCCGCCAACGCCCGCGCCTCGCAGGCCGCACGCAGCAGTCGGTTGGGTAGCAGCGTGTTGATCGAAACCCAGGAGCGACCCACACGCACCGCCTCCCAGGTATAGGGCAGCTTCCGTTTCGGGTTGTCAGCGCGAGAGAGATAGACAGGGCTGCCAGGCGTGGCACACCCCAGCATGCTCCCCGTGTTGGAGGTGTGCGCCGTGACGAGCGTACCGTCGTCTAACTCGATGTCAGCGAGGAAGCGCTTGTAGCGACGAAGCAACCGCCCTGCCAAGAGTGGCGGGTTGCGCCAAACAAAGAGGCTCAGGGGACCAGACCGCTCGACGTGTTGTCCAAGCAAAGCCCATTGGGGTCGACACCGCTGGTCAGCAGCTTGTCCTGAAGGTCACGGCAAGCCATATTTGTTGGGTTCCCAGAGCTGCCCAGAGCAGGGCAACCCGAGCTGAGAAAATCACAGGGCACTGGCATATCGCACACAGGGGTGCTGGCTACGGGGGTGCCGTTGAACACTAAATTGTCCCACGCGTAGCATTCATAGTCGCCAAGGATATCCCCCGCCTCTCCACGACAATCCGTCGCTCCTGAGACGTCGCAGCTTTTTTGGCAGATGCCCTGCATGAAGAGATACGAGCGGTTGCAGACCGAGCCAGAGGGACACGTGTAAGCGGTGACGGTGTCAGAAAAAACACAGGACGCGATAGTGCAATACCCCTGATGCCACAGCACGCTGCTCCCGATGGTGGTTTCAGTGAAACAGATCATGTCATCACCACAGTCTACATCGCCCGCACAGGGTGAGCCGATGGTCGCGCCTGCCTGGCCGCGGGTGTGCCCTTCACAAAGGCCGCTGAGGGCATTGCATTGCCCAGAGAGCGAACAAAAACCACCATCGGTGTAGACCTTGCACGTCTCACCTGCACCGCAGCCCTGAAGAGTGGACGTGTTACATGTGCCGCCAGTGAAAACGGGACAGTCGCTGTCAACTTCACAAGCCGAAGCGGTGCAAACAGCCACCCCCAGCTTGCTTGTGATGTCTCCTGAGTCAGGAGCGCACGCCAGCCCAAGCGCACAATCGTTGCCATCGCTGCGAGGTTGGCAACGCCGAAGGCAATGATACGCCGTTGTGGTGGAGAGCCTCAGCGAGCCACAGATATTATAGGCGAGGTCAGGGCATGAGTCCTCGTTCTGTGAGGTCGCTGGGTCGTCGGGCGTGCAATTGGGTATCGTGCAAAAAGCGATACCGCCCACTGAAATCTCACATTGTCCACCACCTGTGCACGTGCTGCTGCTGGTACAGAGCGCGCCAATATTGGTGGTGGGTACGCCCGTGTCCACCGTCGCATCGATGGTGCTGTCCACGCTGCTGTCGGCACTGGGGCCTTGATCAAGGGTGATGTCGCTCTTGCTGTCCACGCTGATGTCTGTGGTGAGATGATCTACCGACTGGTCCAAGAGCGCCGCCTCGGCGCGTGGCCCATCATCTAAGGCACGGCTATCGCGGAGATCAACCACACCATCCGTAGTGAATCCCCCCTCCATACCTGCGTCCAACGTTTGGTGATCCAAAGAGGTTTCAACCAAGACCGTCTTGTCCCCCGTCGGACGAGCGTCATCGCTTCCAAGCGTCTCACCTGTCGCGCAACCAAGAACGAAGAGTGAAGCAAGACAAAGGAGGGGTCTATTGCATGAAGAGCTAAGCATAGTCTGAAGCTACCTGGCGGCTAGAAGAGGTCAAGTTTCTGGACCAACCGGCGATAATAAACCAGCTTTTCTTGGTTGCCTCAAAACCCTTCTTGGGCCTTGGTTGCCAACTCTCCTATGATAGACTTGGCTCACTTTCCCGGCTGGAGCCTGAGCATGATCCCCACCATTGGCGAAGCGTTGGTCCTCTTCTCTCAAGGAACGCTCACCCCTTCAACGCTGCTCGAGCGCCTGCTACAGCGCATTCAATCCTGGGATGAGGAGCTGCACACCTACGTCTCCCTCGATGAGGCAGGCGCACGCCAGGCCGCGAGCGAGGCTGACGAGGCGTGGGCGAAAGGGCACGCAGGCCCGCTCTGTGGAATACCCATCTCCATCAAGGATGTGGTGGACGTGGCGCAGATGGTGACGGGCTGTGGCACGAGCCTTTTTTCCGAACCTGCAGAGCGTGACGCGACCTTGGTGAGGCGACTTCGCGAAGCTGGGGCGATTATCCTTGGCAAGGCTCACCTGCACCCCTTCGCTTTTGGGCTAAGCGGCGAAAACCCCGAGCTTGGAACACCCCGTAATCCCGCAGGAGCTGGGAGCATGCCGGGCGGCTCGTCCAGCGGCTCCGCGGCGGGAGTCGCTGCAGAGCTCGCGTTGGCCTCCATCGGCACCGACACAGGGGGCTCAGTGCGCGTGCCCGCAGCCTTCTGTGGGGTCGTGGGCTTCAAACCGAGCTATGGCTTGATCAGCCGGGCAGGGGTTTTTCCTGTGGCAGAGAGCATGGACCATGTGGGGCTCTTGGTGCGAGATGTCACCGACTGCCGGCCGCTGCTCGACGTCTTGAGCGGCGCAGATGAGCGTGATCCTACCTCCCACATCCTCCCGCCCCAATACCCCTTGCCGGGCAGGGTCCGCCTTGGTCTCATCGGGGAGCTGCATCAGGGCTCTGATCTCAGCGTGCGCACTTGCATCGAAAACAACCTCGCTCGGCGCCCTGGCATTGAGGTAAAAACGGTCTCTCTCCCTGGGCTGAAGGCTGCCCGCCGAGCATACGGCACCATCGTCCAGGCTGAGATCGCGGCTGTGCACCAGGCGCGCTGGGAGGAAAACCCGAACGCCTATGATGGGATGGGCCAGGGCATGATCGAGCGTGGGTGCGCCACCACCGCTGTGATGCTGCTCGCTGCCCAACAGGAGCGCACACGCTTTGCCCGCGAGGTGGAGGCGCTCTGGGGCGATTTCGACGCGTTGGTCTGTCCCACCGTTCCCATGGTCGCGCCTCCCTTGGGCGCCGAGAAGGTGCGCATCAACGATCGGGAAGTCAGCGTCGCAGGCGCGCTCGTCCGCAACACCAGCCCTTTTTCGATGATTGGTGTGCCCGCCTTGAGCTTACCAGCCGGTGGCGCTCAGGGCTTACCCGTAGGCCTTCAGCTCATCGCCCCATACGGCCAGGATATTCGGCTACTTACACTAGCTGAACGCATGGTGTTGGGGCTGAAGCTTCTGTAGCTCCACAACAGAACAGAAACTCAAGGGTGTGAAGGCCAGAAGTCGTGAACAAAAGCCGTGGCTACGAGGTCCTCAAGCCGTTGGCTGCTCTCATGGTTGGGCCGATCAAAGGTCACCGCCATAGAGACCCCATCCGGCAATTCGCGCAAAACCCGGCCGCGCAGCGAAATCATACCGATGCCCCCAGCAAAGATGACGATCTCGATCTCTTTTCCGATGGGCAGCATAGGCCCGCAACGCAAGCGCACCCCCCGCGTCGAAAAATCTGTCATCAGGTAGCGATCACCATAACCATCCACATGGCAAAAGGCCTCGCCTCCTGGTGTATTCACCCGCACCGCGTAGCGGCGCTCTCCACTGTCCAACATGCCACATACCCCTTCCAACACCTGCCACCAAGGCCGGTTGACCAAATGTATTTCTCGCGTGCCTACAGTGTAGCAGAAAGTAGGAAAAGGTGGGTGTCACAGAAGATTTCGGCAAGTTGTGTCCGCTTGCGTCATTCAGACCCTTTTTATGGTTCCTGTGCAGGCTCAGGGGCGCTAGCTTAGCTGTTTCGCCAAGGAGGCCCCAGTGGCAAAGCGGGTGATCATCCACCAAGACAGCTACCATGACTCGGTTTTTTTGATGAGCCTCACCCAACGGCTGCTCTCGCGGGTTTCCCTAGAGGACGCCGTCGTGGCCATGGCCGCACCGCATAATAAGGCGCTGCTCGCCAAGCAAGGCTATCAAGATGCAGCCCTCGAAGAGGCTGGTCCAGGCGATCTCGTGATCGCCGTATGTGGTGAGGCCACAGTGGTGGACTCTATCGAAGACGCCATCGACGCGCTGCTCAAAGACGAGGCCAAAGCCGACGCCCTGGAGGAGGCTCGCCCAACGACCCTGGACGCGGCGCTCAAGGCGCTGCCCGAGGCGAACCTAGCGCTGATCTCGCTGCCAGGGGAGCACGCAGGCCGGGCGGCACGGCGCGCGCTGCTGCGGGGCCGTCATGTGATGCTCTTCTCCGACAACGTGGCCCTCGAAGACGAGATCGCGCTCAAGGAGCTGGCAGTGGAGCGGGGCTTGCTCTGCATGGGGCCCGATTGCGGAACCGCGATGATCGCAGGCAAGCCTCTGGGCTTCGCCAACAGCGTTCGGCCTGGTGTCATTGGCGTGGTGGGCGCCTCTGGCACAGGCATTCAAGAGGTCACCAGCTGTATTCATCGCCTGGGTGCCGGGTGCTCACAGATCCTTGGCACTGGTGGGCGAGACCTCTCGCTAGAGGTTGGCGGACGCATGGCACTCTTTTCCATTGAGGCCTTGGCCGCCGATGAGACCACCTCTGTCATCGTCGCGATCTCCAAGCCTCCAGCACCTGAGGTGGCGACCAAGGTTGTCGCCGCGCTGCGAGAGGCTGGCAAGCCGGCGGTGGTGCACTTCATGGGTGAGCCGCCGCGCGAGACGGTGGGCAATGTGCGCTTCGCAAAGACCTTGGCGGACACAGCAGAGCTGGCGTGCAAGTTGGCAGGCTATGGTGAGCATGAAGCACCAACACACGATGCGGCGCTGGTTGAGACGCTCGTGGCCAAGCTCGGCTCTGAGGGTCCAACGCACAAGCCGCAGCTTCTGGGACTCTTTTGCGGCGGTACCACAGCCTACGAAGCCCTCTTCCTGCTGCAAGACGCCGGCCTGCAGCTGGAGTCAAACCTGAAGCTGCATGGCACCCCAAAAAAGGGCAAGGCAAAGGGCACGCAAACGGGAGAGCAGGAGGGTCTGCTGCTCGACCTCGGCGCCGACCAATACACCCAAGGACGACCGCACCCGATGATCGAGCCGCTGCTGCGCAATGAGCAGCTCGAGGAGTTGGTGTCGCGGGATGCGCCGACGCTGCTGCTCTTCGATGTGGTGTTGGGCTTCGGCTCCCACGAGGACCCCGCGGGGGTGCTCGCCGCTGGCGTCTCTTCCATCGCACGCGATGGGCTCGTCGCCATCGCCTCCATCACCGGCACAGCAGACGATGGCCAAGGCTACGCAGCCTCACGCCAACGCCTGGAGGCTGTAGGTGTGACGGTCGTGGATGACAATCGTCGCGCTGCCCAGCTCGCGGCGGCCGTGATACAAAGGAGCGCGCGATGAGCGCACAAAAGACCCTCGAACTCTTCGCCACGGGCCCCAAGGTCATCAACCTCGGCCTCCCCTCCTTCGCGGACGATCTGAGGCGCTCCGGCGCTGAGGTTTTGCACGTGGACTGGCGCCCGCCCGCCGGTGGAGATCCCCACCTGCTGCACGCTCTCGAGTCGCTGCAGGGCAGCGACGGGGGGGTGCTACCCGAGATCGCTACGGCTAATGAAGAGGCCGTCTCACGGCTGCTCGCCGCCAAGCCGATGCTGGTGGGTTTGGGCAAAGCCTCTGAGCTGATCGAGGGCATGCATGCCAAGCACATCCTCCACGCGGGCCCACCCGTGAGTTGGCAGCGCATGAGCGGTCCCACCCGGGGCGCCGTGATGGGAGCGTTGGTCTTCGAGGGGCTCGCCGAGACCCCCGAGCAAGCCGCGACCCTCGCCGCGTCAGGCGAGATCGAGTTTTCACCCTGCCACCATCACCAGGCCGTGGGGCCCATGGCCGGCGTCATCTCGGCGTCCATGTCGGTGTGGATCGTCGAAAATACTGCCTTCGGCAACCGCGCCTACTGCACCCTCAACGAGGGCTTGGGCAAGGTCTTGCGCTATGGTGCGTTTGGCGACGAGGTGATGCAACGCTTGCGTTGGATGGAGTGTGTACTCGCCCCTGCACTCTCACAGGCGCTGACACGGGCAGGCAGCCTCGATCTGCGCAGCCTCATTGCTCAAGCGCTGCAGATGGGCGACGAAGGGCATAACCGCAACCGGGCGGCGACCTCGCTGGTGATCCGCGCCTTGGCGCCACACCTCATTCATGTGGACCTCCCCAAAGAAGAGATCGAAGCGGTGCTGCGCTTCATCGACAGCAATGATCACTTCTTTCTGAACCTCAGCATGCCAGCCTGCAAAGCGGCCCTCGACCCGTGTCGTGGCATCAAAGACAGCACCATGGTCGTCGCCATGGCGCGCAACGGCACCGACTTCGGCGTACAGCTCGCGTCCATGCCCGACCGTTGGTTCACGGCGCCCGCACCTTTGGTGGAGGGGCTCTACCTGCCGGGCTTTTCCGCCGCAGACGCAGCCCCCGATATCGGTGACTCTGTGATCACCGAGACCGCGGGCATCGGCGGCTTCGCCATGGCGGCGGCGCCCGCCATCGTGCAATTTGTGGGTGGTAACGCCTCGCAGGCTTTGAGCTTCACGCGAAAGATGCTCGACATCACCCTCGCTGAACACTCGACGTACAAAATACCGGCGCTCGACTTTCATGGCACACCCGTAGGCATCGACGTGATGCGCGTGGTCGAGAGCGGCGTCGTACCCGTAGTGAATACAGGCATCGCCCACCATGAGCCAGGCATCGGCATGGTGGGCGCCGGATTGGTAAAACCGCCGATAGCTTGCTTCGAGCAGGCGCTTACGGCCTTTTGTGAGCATAAGGAGCAGTCGCGATGAAGTTGATTGACCTCACCATTCCCCTGGGTATCGGTACGCCAGCGTGGCCCACCTACGAACCACTGCAGATGAAGTACTTCAAGCGGCTCGCGCCTAACGGCGCCAACGGGCAGCTCCTGACGCACTCCAACCATGTCGGCACGCATATGGACGGCGAGATTCACTTCTATTCGCCAGGGCGTGATATCGCTCAGCTGCCTCTCGACTTCCTCGAGGGTGAGGCCGCCATTGTCGACCTCTCCGACGCCGTGGTTGACTATGATATCTACACCTCGAAGATGGTGGAAGAGCGCGTCGAGGTCAAAGAAGACGACATCCTGATCATCAACACCGGTTACCACAAATACGGGTGGGACCAACCCACGGCGGATGAGGTGACCTATATGGTCAAACATCCTGGGCCAGACCGCGAGTTCGCCGAGTGGGCCAAAAAGAAGAAGATCCGCTGGATCGGCGTGGACTGCGGCAGCGCCGACCACCCCATGAACACGATCATCCGTAATTGGATGCCGCGCGAAAAGAAAGAGGCCGACGCACACTTCCAGGAGAAATACGGCCAGAGCGTCGAAGAACGCTTCACCGATGACAAATATCAGCTGATGCACCTCGAGATGTTCAACCGCGGCATCATCCACGCCGAGTGCCTCGGCGGTGATATCGACCTGCTGCTCAACCAGCGCGTGCGCGTCGGTGCCTTCCCCTGGCGCCTCGTGGACGGCGAGAGCTGCATCTGCCGCATCGTGGCCTTCGTGGAAGACGAGCGCTACGAGGCCCTGATGAAGATCAAAGAGGGCAGCGAGCTCACCAAGCATGGCGACATCGCCGCCGATAGATTCGACAAGAGCAAGATCGCGCCTTTTCAGAAGGGGTAGGGACCGGGACCTGTTCGACAGGACGTGACGATCACCTCGAGCGTCTCGAGCGTGGAGGTTCGAGAGCTCTATTTGGTGGACGACAAAGGAAGATGAGCTGATGAGGGCACGGCGACGGGAACCTTCAGCTCGTAGTGTTCTGGCATGCCCAGCGGATCGAAGACGAAGCGCTTGAGCAACGAGCTTTTATGGACCCATGAATCCACGTGTCCCGTTTCGAGCTCTCGAAGCGCCCGGCGAAAGGCAGTTGGGTTGCTCAACCGTAGCTGACTCAGCTCGAATAGTAGGTGACGCTTCACCAGCTTTTCGAAGTCGGGGACGGTGAAGTCTAGTTTGTGGAGCTGTTCTCGTACGCTCGTCCAAGGATCGAGTTGAGCGGTGACATGTTGCCAGTCGAGACGACCGTATTTGACGTATTCCTCATACTGACGCTTGGCCGCTGTCGCCTTGAAGTTTTCTAAGATCTCTCGGTGCTCTTTGGGGGCGAGGTGCCGCGCGATACGGTGTAGATCGCCAGGATACATCACGAAAGCCGAGACCCAGCCACGATTGCGAGTAAATCGACGCTTCATCGTAGCTGCGAACTCTCCATATTCTGAAACGACTGTCTTCACGGATGATTTCGGTGTGGCGAAGGTCGCGAAAAAATGGACGTTATCTTCTGACGCCAGGAAGTCTTTGTTGAAGGCCCGGCTGTTGGCGCCGCTGCCCAGGCCTGTCTGCTCCAACCAATGCGTGCTCAACAGTGGAGATTGGCTTCTCTCCATGGTGGTGCTGGTGTTGTGAATGGGTTTGAGTCGAAGCTTGTTGACGAGTCTTTCTGCCTGGCGCATCGCGCGACTAGACCGATAGGTGCGACCCTTCAGTAGACGAGCGACGTTCTCTTTGCTGATTGTGCGAAGCATCTGCCATCCACTGCCTTCTAGAGCAATTGGAAGGTGGGTGCGGAGGGAGCGCTGAAGCGCATCGCTCTGGAGTTGCCGTAGCGTTTGGGCGTTCTCACATGGCTCTAGAAGCTGCTTCAGGAACGAATCTGCTGTCAGCCATTTTCGGGCGCTAGTGAGCCCTCTCCAAGTAAGGCCCTTTGAGGATAGAAAGCGCTTGAAGGGCCTGTGCGTTCGCAGCTTGTTCAGGCCAAAACGAGAAAGCAGCGACGAAACGGTCGATGTTGATGTCGTGTGCTGGTTTGCCCACATGGAGGTGGGCAGAGCGACGACCATCACGACCAGAAGAGCACTGCCGAAGAAGCGCAGCTTGACAGCGAATGAGCAAACCATCCCGCACTTCCTCCCACCGTCGCATGTGCAGATAGCGCGCCAAAAAATGCAGGTTTAACAATATCGGGAAGATACCAGCCAAAGTGCGCCCTTCGGCTCGCCCCACTACCTCTTTGGAACGCTTGTTTTCGGAAAGCCGTTGGAGACCGGGCGAACGCCTAGCGCTGACGCCCCATGTCTGGCGCTCATAACTGCTTATCGTACTTCAGCGCCAAATAGACCCGCTCGGCATCCAAGGGCAGCTCGTGCAGCTCCACGCCCGTGGCGTTGGCCAGCGCGTTGCCGATAGCGCTGGGCACAGAGATCATCGGGTGCTCTGCCACACCGCGCGCGCCATACGGCCCCTGTGGGTGCGGCGTCTCGACGAAGAGCTGCTGCATCTTCATGGGCAGGTCTTTGGCGGTGGGCAGCTTGTAGTCGACGAAGGAGTTATTAATCAGCCGACCACCGTCGAAGACGAACTTCTCAAAGAGCGCTGAGCCCAGCCCTTGGACCACACCGCCGATAACCTGGGCGCGGCATTGTTGCTCGTTGAGCACCTTGCCCACATCAAAGGCCGAGGCGATCTGCACGACGCGGATCTCGCCGGTGTCTGTGTCCACCTCGATCTCCACGGCGTGAGCGCCGTAGGTCCAGTTCAGCGCTGGGCGCCCTTGCCCCGTCTGAGGGTCGAGGTTCGTCAGCCCCTGGGCGATATAACGCCCACGCCCAATCACTGGCCCACCGATGGCGCTGCCATCATCATAGGCGTAGCCCAAGATGATCTTGCTATAGGGGATCGTCGTCTCCTCACGACGACCACGCACCCAGACCTGCTCGTCGCCGTGATCGATGAGCTCTACAGGTGCGTGCAGCGCCTGGGCCGCCACCTCTTTTATTTGGCGCAGGGCATCTTGTGCGGCGGCGATGGTGGCGTTGCCGCCCATGACCGCAAAACGGCTAGCCACCGTCTGCCAATCGTAGGGCGTAAAATCGGTGTCGCTATCCCAAGGAACGCGCACCTTCTCCACCGAGATGCCCAGCTCGTCGGCGGCCACCTGCGCCAACATGGTGTAGGTGCCCTGCCCGTAGTCGACCCCGCTGACGAGCAGGGTGACCGAGCCATCCCCTGTGAACTTCAAGATCACCGAACACGAGGTGTAGGTGGGCATGGCCGGCGCCTTGTGCAACATCGCCAGCCCCTTGGCGCGCACCTTTCCCGACTGAGGCGCTAAGGGTGCTGGGGGCCGCACCTGCGGCTCGTAGTCGATGGCTTCGGCCACCAAACGCAGGCACTCCTCTGGTTTGCCGTGGCCTGCGGTGAAGACCTCTCCAGTGATGGTGGTCTCGCCCACGTGCAGCAGGTTTTTCTTGCGCAGCTCGAGGCCGTCGATGCCAAGGTCATGGGCGATGAGGTCAAGGTTACGCTCGATGCCCCAGAGCACCTCGAGGTGGCCAAAGCCGCGGTAGGCCGTGCCGAAGACCTTGTTGGTGTAGACCACCTCCGAGTCGATATGACAATTGGGCACCACATAGGGCCCTGCGCCCGCGTAGGCAGCTGCCCGCCCGATGTTCACGCCATAGTCTGCGTAGGCGCCGGCGTCCCAAAGGTAGGTGACCTGCAAAGCCGTGATGGTGCCGTCTGCTTTGACGCCCGTCTTAATGCGTGAAGAGAGCCCCTGACGTGAGGGCAAGGTATTGAACTCCTCCTCACGGGTGGCTGTGAGCTTCACAGGGCGCCCCTTGGCCGCACGAGAGAGCAGATAGATCAAAGGCTCGAGGTGAATGCCGGCCTTGCCGCCGAAGCCGCCGCCCACATAAGGCACGCGCACACGCACCTGGTGATGCGGCATGTTGAAGGTGTGACAGAAGATCTGCTGCACAGCGAAGGGAGACTGCGCCGACGAGATGATCTCCACCTCGCCGCCAGGCTTGGCTGTGACGATGGCGGTGTGGGTCTCCATGGGCACATGTTGCACGGGCGGGTTTTCGAAGGAGTGCTCATACGTCTTATGCGCCGCAGCGAAGCCCGCCTGCATGTCGCCCTTACGGATCTTCTGGTGGTGAGCGATGTTCTTGCCTGGCGAGGGGAAAAAGACCCCGTCCATCCATGAATAGTCCGCGAGGTTTGGGTGCACCTGGGGCGCATCTTGTCGCAGCGCTTGGTGCACATCGAGCACCGGCTCAAGCAGCTCGTATTCCACCTCGATAGCGGCAACGGCGGCTTGGGCCTGAGCCAACGTCTCGGCGGCCACGGCGGCCACAGGCTCGCCTTGGTAGCGCACCCGATCGCGCGCGAGGATCTCCTTGTCCTGCATGTAGAGGCCCAGCTTGTTGACGCCCTCGAGGTCAGCGCCCGTGAGCACCGCCTTGACGCCCTCGAGGGCCGCGGCCTTGGAGGTGTCCACGCGCACGATGCGCGCCGAAGCGTGGGGCGAGGTGAGCATGCGCGCGATGAGCATGCGCGGCACCACCATATCGTGCACGAAGGTCGCCGTGCCCGTCACCTTGTCCACGCCATCGAGACGGTTTTGCGCCTTGCCCACATAGGGCGCCTGCAGGGCAGGCTTGGCGACGTACTCCCCTTTGGCCACCGCCTCGATGGCCGCGATGATCGCGTCGTAACCCGTGCAACGACAGTAGTTGCCGGCGATAGCCTCTACGATCTCTTCCCGCGTCGGATGCGGCGTCTTTTCCAAGAGCGCTCGCGCAGAGTTGATCATGCCCGGCGTGCAGAAGCCGCATTGCACCGCGCCATGGTCGATGAAGGCTTGCTGCAAGGTGGAGAGCTTGCCCAGCTCTGTTTCACCCTCGGCGGTTTGAATCGTGGCGCCGTCGGCCTCCACCGCGAGGGTCATGCAGGCGTTCACCGCCTCGCCATTGACGATGATGGTGCATACGCCGCACTCGCCGATGCCACAGCCCAGCTTGGGGCTGTGGATCTCGAGGTCGTCTTTGAGCAAGGTCAGCAAGGTGCGCTCTGCGGGCACCTCGAGGTCGTATCGTTCACCGTTGATGGTGAGTGAAATCGGATAACGGGCATGTAACACCCGTCGCACGAGTCGCTTGCAGAGCAGCGCCGCCATATCTCGGCGATACTCCGCTGACGCGCGCACATCACTGATGGGAGAGATCCGCTCCACGGCGAGCTTGGCCAGCCGCTCGGCCACCTCCTCCACGTTCTGATTGGGGTCGATCGCGCTGAGGTCGGGCATGGGCAGGGGCGTCACGCCACACGAGCCGATGACAGCCCGCAAGACCTTGCCCTCGGGGTCATAAGAGACCGCCGCGTTGACCAGCGCCAGATCGTGGCCTTGAACACGTTTGATCTTGTCGAAGGCCGAGCGCAGCCCACAAGAGGCCGCGGGCAGCTCGATGGCGATGGCCAGCTCACCAGGCTGAAGCCGCGTGTTTTTCACGCCCACGAAAAAG
>JAFCZD010000857.1 GCA_019314525.1 Deltaproteobacteria bacterium | reverse complement strand
ACCAACGCATCGCGCCACTCTGCGGGCAACGCAGGCAGCGTCAGGGGCACGGTGACATCTGGTGGAACCAGCACATGCCAGCTGAAGGTCTCGGAGTATTGCAACGTGATCACGATGCCGTCGTGGCCTTCGAGCCCAGCGGCCGACCAGCTCACGCTTGGTGAGGCGCCGCTCGCGGGTGTGACGGTGACCTCGCTTATTTGCGGCAAGAGCCCGCCGCCGTCGAATTCGATGGTGTAAACGGCGGCTGGAGCTGTGGGCCGGGTGGTGTCGCGGTAGCGAATGCCGCTCTCGCCGGAGATCTTGTCCACATCGCCGAAGGCCACGCCCAGGTTCACGTTGGTGATGGTGGTGAAGCTCTCGGGAACAGCAGCGCCCAGCTGCAGCGCGGTGGCGCCGGGATAGGCGATGACCAGGTTTTCGGGAGCGTAACCGACGTAGGTCAAGCCACCGAGGGACGTGCCAATCTGTGAGCGCATGAGGGTGCTCTTGGCGGGCGAGTTGACCAACTTGAGGGCCACGCCATCCCAGTCCACCAGCCAATCTGAGAGCGTGACGCCCGTCACGCCCGTGGCCGCCACGGCGACGTCCTTGGCGAAAGCATAGGAGTGGGGAGAGCCGTCGTCTCGAACGGAGGTCATCATCACCGACACCGTGCCTGACGCAGCGCACCAAGCTGGGATCTCTATGGTGGGCATGGTGGACGCGTCGATGGTCTTCCTCGCGCAGCCCACGTCGATGATATACGCGGTGGCGTTTTCCACCTCAATGGTGGCGGTGACCTCCAAGCTCACGGTGGCACCGTCGCCACGGTTGTCACCGATGGTCACAGCGTCTCCAGGCTGCACACCGAGCACGGTGACCACTTGCCGGCTCTTGCCCGACTCGATCAACGCGCTGATCGCCCCGTTGGCCGAGGTCTCGCCTTCGGCCTTGCCTTCAGTATCTGTGGCGGTCAGGCTGGTGCCATCCTCCTGATGAAAAACGACGGGCGCCTCCGCCAAAGGTCCACCGGCGTTGAAGACCTGCACCGTGGCGCTGCTCTTTTGCACCACCTGATCGGTCATACCATCTGGCTGAACGCTGGCATCCCCCCCGCTCGAGGAGTCGTCGGAGCAGGCGACGACCGAGAGGGTCATGGCGACGATTAACAAGGTTCGGATCGGCTGATACATGAAGACCTCCAAAACAACAGCGGCGCAGGGGCCGCGCGAACGGGCCTTATACTCCACCCTCGAAGAGCGAACTAGGGCGGAAGCGAGATTTCTATTGCTATTTGCAAAGAAACCTGCCCCGGAGAGCGCCTTTGGAGGCCTCCGGTTATTCGATTATCAGAAATCTCTTTGAATTTAGGTGGGTGGAGAGTTCTCAGGATCTCATGGCGAAGGCTACCCCGCCCTACCCCGCCTCAGTCAGCACCGCATCAGGATCCCACACGGGCCAGTGGTCCTCTGGATCCATCAACTGTGCACCCAACGCTCGCGCCAGCATATGACCGATCACACACGCCAGAGGCCAGAGCTTCCTGTTGTCGTTGGCCTCATCGGTGAGCAACATGCGCGGCCCCTCCCAGCCCTCTTTGCGGCTGTGCAGTGACACGCTGAGCACGAGTTGTCTGCTCTCCAAATGCTCATCAGCCGCGCCATCAGCCGCGCCCATGGCCTTCGCTTCGGCGGCCTCAAGCCGATGAGCGGCCTCGAGCACTTGAAACTCCCCCTTGAGCAAACTCGCGAGGTCTGCGTCGAGGGCTCGCGCCACTGTCCACGCGCGACTGGCGGCTAGGCAAAAGAAGACGTCGATATGCCCCTCCTCCACGGTGGGCACGATGACTTCAGGTTCACAGGGGATATAGCCCACACCCACACGTATTCCGGCGCCAGCCATCCTCGCGGCGACGACCCGGCGCAAATGGACGGCGGATAACGTCTCTCCCGCTGGGAGGCTCCACCATTCCTGGTACGACATAAAGACTCCTGGCAGAGGCCTGGATCCTCTTGGCCTCTACCCAAAGTCTGACGGATCTCAGGCCTCCGCGCTTGTCAGGCCCCAAGAAGGCCATGGCTGCAAACCTCCGAAATCACGTTGGCAACGAATCTAGGCACTCAAGATCAAAGGCGAAAAAAAGGAGGCAGATTCGTAGCGGGCTCTGAGGCGATGGAGGGGATTAACGCAAGAGAGCCGATCTGTGCTATGTGATGGCCCCGACAGCCAAGCAGCCCCGGCGCCCAGGCCTGTCACCATTGTCACCACCCAACCCAACCAAGCTGTTTTCTCGCAAAAGAGGAGCGATAAGCATGAGCAAAATGAAAGCCGGTGTGGTCACCGGAGCTGAGTACAAAGCCTTTGTCGCCGCGGCCAAAGAGGGCGGCTACGCCCTGCCAGCCGTGAACATCGCTAGCACCAACACCGTCAACGCGCCAAGGCCGAAGGCGATGTGATCATTCAGCTCTCCAACGGCGGCGCGCAGTTTTTCGCTGGCAAGGGCATGCCAGATGCCATGGAAGCCAAAATCCTCGGCGCCGTCTCGGCCGCCCAGCATGTGCACCTCCTCGCGCAACATTATGGCGTCTGCGTCGTGCTGCACACCGATCACGCCAACAAGAAATTGATCCCGTGGGTTGAGGGCATGATCGCCCACAGTGAGACGCACTACGAAAAGACGGGCAAGCCGCTCTTCTCTTCTCATATGCTCGACCTCTCCGAGGAGACCCTCGAGTTCAACCTCGGTGAGTGCGCGCGCGTGCTCAGCCGCCTGGCCAAAATCGACATGAGCCTCGAAATCGAGCTCGGCGTTACGGGCGGCGAAGAAGACGGCGTGGGCTCAGACATCGATGTAGGCGATGCGGACAACGCCAAGCTCTACACCCAGCCCTCCGAAGTGCTCGCGGCCTATGAGAAGCTGGCGTCCATTGGGCACTTCTCCGTCGCGGCCTCCTTCGGCAACGTGCACGGCGTCTACAAGCCCGGCAACGTGAAGCTGCGCCCCGAGATCCTGAAAGACTCCCAAGCGCTGGTGCAGGAGAAGCATAGCCTGAACGCAAACCCCCTCGACCTCGTCTTCCACGGCGGCTCCGGCTCGGAAAAAGCGAAGATCACCGAGGCTGTGGGTTATGGCGTGTTCAAGATGAACATCGACACCGACACGCAGTTCGCGTTCTCCAAACCCATTGGCGATTTCGTCAAGAAGACCCCCAAGGCCTTCACGCACCAAATCGACCCCGACGACGGCACGCCCTACAAGAAGTTCTACGATCCCCGCAAATACCTGCGCGCCGCTGAGCAAGGCATGGTCGACCGCCTGCAGGAAGCCTTCGTGGACTTGGGCTCCAAGGGCAAATCTCTCTGCCGCTAGAGCTTCTCCGCGACACAATCCGCTAGACCTTCTCCGCGACACACTTTGCCAGGCCATTTCCGCTAGGCCATTGCGTTCCTGCATTCATAGGACACAATTCCAGCATTCCAATCTGCGAGGAGCGGGAACCCTTTTGCCAGCATGCATTTCACCAAGCACCCTCAGGTTCATGGCCTGCTCCCTGCTCGCCTGCTCCTTGCTCGTGCCAGTCGGCTGCGCCACCGGCT
>JAFCZD010000247.1 GCA_019314525.1 Deltaproteobacteria bacterium | reverse complement strand
GGCCACACCATCGACAATGGGCCTCTGCAACTGAAGACACGCGTGGAACGGCGCCGCAAAACACTCTGGGGCTATTCGGCCCTTGGCGTGGGGCTCACCGCGTCGGCGGCCACCGCCATCATCTACGCCATGGGCATGGTGCAACGCAGCGACGCCCACACGCGCTACCTCGCGGCCCGCGAGCAACAGGAGATCGACGCCCATTGGGCCGACATCGAGGCCGCTCAAGACAAGATCGCCGTGGGCCACGTCTTGCTGGGCAGCAGCCTCGCGGCCCTTGGTGTGTCTGCTTATCTGCTCTTGAGCCGACCTTCACTCCAAACACACTGCACGAGCGCCTGCGCGCCTGCGCGCGCCATCCCGCGCCTGGCCATCGGCCCGACCCTGGGGGGTGGGGTGCTTCAGCTCTCCACCCACTTCTGACATCTACCCGTTGACGCCAAACTTTGACCGAGGAGTACCCATGAGATTGCCATCCTTCCCCCTGCTCTTGCTCATATCGAGCGTCGCCTTTTGGGGCTGCTCCGACGACCGTGAAAACCCCTACGATCAGACGCGCTGCGATCCTGCGTGCAGTGGTGGCCAGGTGTGTTACGAGGGGCAATGCGTAGCGCCAGATGGTGGCGTTGACGGACCCACAAGGGATGCTGAACCCGCCGATGGGCCAGCGATCGACGCTGAGCCGACTGATGGGCCGAGCACCGACGGCCCTATGCCCTGCAACATCAGCGAGGGCGACGCTGGCGCAAACCCTGGCTGCGCTTATCAAACTCCCAGCTGGATCGAGATTGCGGCGACCACCTTCAGCATGGGCTCTCCCGAAAGCGAGCCATGCCGCGAGCCTGCAAGCGCCGGCAAAGAGACAGAGCACGACGTGACCCTCACCCACACTTTCGTGATTCACTCCACCGAGGTGAGCCAGCACGCTTTCACCGCGCGACGCGGCTACAACCCCGCCTACCACACAGGTTGTGGCACAGCCTGCCCCGTAGAGAACGTCAGCTGGCACGAGGCGGCCGCCTATTGCAACGACCTCTCCGCGGATGAAAAGTACCGCAGCTGTTATACATGCACAGGCTCAGGAAGCTCGGTGAACTGCACTGAGAGCGATACCTACGCGGGCGATATTGCCCAATGCCCCGGCTACCGCTTGCCCACCGAGGCTGAGTGGGAACTGGCCTACCGCGCCACCACGAACACCGGGCTCTACAACGGAAACGTCGTGGCCTGCACCGGCGCCGACACCGGCGCCGACACCATCGGCTGGTATGCCGCCAACGCTGAGGGCACCCCCCACCCCAGCGGTCAAATGCAGGCCAATACCTGGGGCGTCTACGATATGGCCGGCAACGTCGCCGAGTGGGTGCACGACGGGTATACAGACGACCTCGGCGCAGCGGCGACCCAAGACCCCAGCGGCCAAAGCTCAACCAGCGAAAAGGCCGTGCGTGGGGGCAGCTTCGCCTCGGAGCCTGGCGCGTTACGCGCTGCCATACGAGCCAAAGCCACGAAAGACGAGCGCAACAAAGAGCGGGGCTTCCGCTGTGTGCGCACCGTGCCGCTCTGGCGACCCGCTGCGACCATGGGCACACAGCGCTCCAACCACTCGGCCACGCTCTTGGCCGATGGCAAGGTGCTCGTTGTAGGTGGTCAAGACGAAACCCACGCGAAGCTGGCTTCGGCTGAGCTCTACGACCCGAGCACGGGGCAGTGGACAGCCACAGGCTCCATGACGCAAAAGCGCCACGGCCACAGCGCAGTGGTGCTCGCCGATGGGCGGGTGCTTGTCGCCGGCGGCTATGACGTGGGCTCCACCGACTCCACGGAAATCTACGACCCCGCCACCGGAGAGTGGACAGAACAAGGCCCCCTGAAAATCTCACGCTCTGGCCACGTCCTGGCAACACTCAAGACGGGCAAGGTCCTCGCCACGGGCGGCTACGCCGATTGGGTGGCTGAGGGAGATTACTATCAGAGTTCGGCTGAACTCTTCGACCCGGCGACGGGCACCTGGTCGGACCTGCCCAGCCAGCCTACTCCCCGGCATATGCCCTTCTGGGCGCTGCTCAACGACGGCAAACTCTTGGTGGCCGGCGGAGCGGAAGAGGGCACCTCCTCGCTGCACTCGGCGATGCTTTACGACCCAACAAACAACACCTGGAGCGCCACGGGGGCCATGAGCACCTCCCGAGATGCACCCCGCGGTGATGGCAACGCCACCCTGCTGCTCGACGGCCGCGTCTTGATCGCAGGCAAAGATGGCAAGGGGAACGCCACCACAGAGAGCGCCGTGCTCTTCAACCCACACACGGGCACCTGGGCCGAGGCAGAGGCGATGAACCATGGTCGAGGGCTCGCGACCTACACGTTGCTGGTGGACGGCCGCGTGCTCGCCGCCGGCGGCACGCAAGGGGTGAAAGCGACAGAACTCTACGATCCCGACACGGGGAAATGGTCGCTCTCCCATAGCCTCGAGACCGACCGAGCGAGACCTACAGCGACGCGCTTGCAAGACGGCTCAGTGCTGGTCTGCGGCGGCAACAGCAACGCAGGTGGAGCGCTCGACTCCTGCGAGTTCTACCGCTAGCGCGAAGAACGCGGAAAGAGCCGCAGGTAGAGGTCCATGGGGGGCTGGCCCGCAGGGTCTTTTGACCAAGGGTAGACCACCAAGAAGTCGCCCGAAGGCAAAGCCACCGCAGAAGCCGAACCAGAATTGCCCTCGGGCCACGCGGCGATGCCCGTCTCCACGCAGCGAGGGCTGCCCGCCTGGTCGAAAATGCGACCACGTGCTGCATTCTCCGAACACCCCCCCTTACAGCCCAACCAATCCTCCCAAAGGATGAGAAAATCCCCCTGGGCGTTGGACACCACGTGGGTTGGGGTTTGGGTAGCATCCGTCGTCGTATTCGCTTGCAGCTCCTCTTGGTCGAGGGCATCTCCCAAGGGGCTGAAGCGGCGAAAACGTATGTCCCCGGTGTCATCAGAGCTATCTCTCCATACCGCGACGAAGCCGACACCCGCGAGGCGCGCCAGTATCACTGTTCGCTGCTCTCCATCGGTGATGGCGTTCAATGCGAAGTCGGGGCCCATGGAGCTTCCATCGCTCTTGTAGAGGCGCGCGCGCACCCCGCTGTCCAAGGGATCTGAGCGTGGGTCAGTCCAGGCGATGACAAAGCCACCTCCATCGAGCAACGCCACGGCGGAGTGCTTGACGCGCTGGTCACCCACAAACGAGCTGTTGACCAGCTCGGGATCAGGCAGCACCGCCACGCCTGCGCTATTGAAGCGCTGCAAGTAGATGGCAGTTCCGCTCTCATCCGATGACGGCCTGATAGCGCTAGACGCAAAGACGGTGAGCAGCCCGTCGGAGGGCAACTGCAGCGCGGCGGTCGCGCCCCAAGGTGAAAGCACCTTTTTGGGGCCCAGAGGCGAGGGCACGCACGCGTTGGCCCACGGTTGCCACACAAGTTCACTCTCCTCCACCCAGAGCACGTCCAACCTGCCACCAGGCTGAGGCAACACAGCCACAGGCAGACAGTGCGCCTCGGCGCTGGGGGTCACCTGCACCTTGGCCCCATCAAGGCGCACACCACGCCCATCAAAACGGCGCAGCTTGATGCTCTGGAGACCGCTCGTCCTGCCATCTCTCCAAAGCACGGCATAGGTGCCATCTCCCACCGCGCTGATCAGGGAATAGCGGGCAAAGCGAAGGGGATCGACAGAGGTGTCCACGCGCACATGCTGGCTTTCGCAGGCGTTGGAGCAGAGATCGTCGTCCATGCGATTTCCGTCGTCGCAAGCTTCGCCGACGTTGCGCACGCCATCCCCACAACTGCCTATGCCGCATGTGCAATCGACAGGGCACTCCGCGCAGCTCTCGGCGGGATCACACGTGCCATTGCCACAGGTCGCCAGGCAATTCGCGCCACAGACGGTGCAGGCAGGGCCCACATCCGGCTCTAGGTCCGGCGCCAACATATCAAGCCCATCCAGACCAGCGTCCAAACCCGCATCAGCGGCCACACACCGCCCTGCAAAGCAGCTCTTCCCGGCTGCGCAAGCCGGCTCACAGCGCTCTTGATCGTGGGGGTTGGCACGCCACGGGGTGCAGCAAAACATGGTGAGCACGAGCAACCACGCAAGCGCGCAAGCACCAGCCTTCATCCCGCCAGAAAATCTCTCATTCATGTCGCCCCCCTCAGCG
This sequence comes from Deltaproteobacteria bacterium, assembly GCA_019314525.1. Taxonomy (GTDB): domain Bacteria; phylum Myxococcota_A; class Polyangia; genus JAFCZD01. Next base: position 3,792 of record JAFCZD010000247.1, on the reverse strand, counting down.
AATGTTGGACACTAAGTCGTCTGGTCCTAACGTGGAAAGAGCCGCAGATAGAGATTCACCGGTGCCCTGCCCTCCATGGCCTCACTCCAGGGGTAGGCCACCAAAAAATCCCCTGAAGGCAGCGCCACTGCAGAGGCTCCGGCTGAAGCGCCAAAGGTCTTCGCAGGGATGCGCGTATCCGTGGGCAATCGGGCGGCGCCATCTTTGTCGAAAACCCGCCCGCGCCCCAGGCCCGGATGGCAGCCGGTCAGGTTACAACCCAGAGTATCATCCCACAGGATGAGAAAATCTCCCTGGGCGTTGGACACCACGTGGCTTGGCATTTGGCTCCCGGCTGTTGTTGTATTGGCCTGCCGCTCCTCTTCGTCGAAGGCATCTCCCAAGGGGCTGAAGCGACGGTAGCGCACTTCAAAGCTCTTACTCGAGGCATCGGCCCACACTGCGACGAAGCCGACTCCCGCGAGGGGCGCCAGGATCACACCTTCTTGCATACCCTCGATGATCGCGTTCAGCGCAAAATCAGGCCCAAGGGAGTGACCATCGCTCTTGTAGATGCGCGCACGCACACCACTGTCAGCGTTGTCTGAGCACGGGTCGGTCCAGGCGATGACAAAGCCAACTCCATCGAGCAACGCCACGGCGGAGTGCTTGACGCGCTGGTCACCCACAAACGAGCTGTTGACCAGCTCGGGCTCAGGCAGCACCGCCACACCAGCAGGGGTGAAGCGCTGCAAGTAGATGGCACTTCCGCTCTCATCCGATGATGGTCTGATAGCGCTGGACGCAAAGACGGTGAGCAGCTCGTCAGAGGGCAGCTGCAGCGCGGCGGTCGCGCCCCACGGTGAAAGCACCTTTTTTGGGCCCAGAGGTGAGGTCACGCAGGTGTTGGCCCACGGTTGCCACACAAGTTCACTCTGCTCCACCCAGAGCACGCCCAACCTGCCACCAGGCTGAGGCAGCATGCCCACGGGAAAACACCCCAAGTCTTCGCAGAAAACCACCTGCTCAACCTCGTCGATGGGCACGCCGCGCCCATCAAAACGGCGCAGTTTGATGCTGCGGGGATCGACACCCCTGCCATCTTTCCAAAGCACGGCATAGGCGTCATCGCCCACCGCGCTAACCAAGGGTCTGTCGGCGAAGCGCTTGGCATCAGAGGAGGTGTCCACGCGCACATGCTGGCTTTCGCAGGCGTTGGAGCAGAGATCGTCGTCCATGCGGTTGCCGTCGTCACAGGCTTCGCCGACGTTGCGCACGCCATTCCCACAAGCGCCTATGGCGCATGTGCAATCGACAGGGCACTCCACGCAGCTCTCGGCGGGCTCACACGTGCCGTTGCCACAGGTCGCCAGGCAATTCGCGCCACAGCTGATGCAGGCGGGGCCCACGTCCGGCTCTAGGTCTGGCGCCAACATATCAGGCGCATCCGGCGCAGCGTCCAAACCCGCATCAGCAGCCACACACTGCCCTGAAAAGCAGATTAGCCCGGCTCTACAAGCCGGCTCACAGCGCTCTTGATCGTGGGGGTTGGCGCGCCATGGGGTGCAACTCAGGGTGACCAGAGACAGAGCAGCCGCGACCACGATGGGCCCCAGCCCCCTGGGCCCCAGCCCCCTGGCCCATAGCCCCCTGGCGCCACCCTCCGTCCACCCCCCGGACCTTGCGTCTGTGTGTACCACTCCACACTCATAGCAGGCGCAACGTCCCAAACTCAAGCTGTGCTTCGTTTGCTAATGTCTGGTGTTTGCTATGCTACCCCTTCGTTCTATGATCGGTGCCATGCTTTGCAAGTACACGCTCCTCGTGGTCATGGGCATCGGCGCAGCCGCCGCTGGCTGTCTCCGCGGTGGTTTTGAGCCCCAGCCCCAACCCCCACCTCAACCCAAGCCCCAACCCTCGGTGATGGCGGTTTATCCGCAGCACGCCGAGTGGAACGCCTACGTACAAAATGACAACGGGGGTTCCACGGCCTTCACCCAACCCGATGAGCCCTGTGGCGAGCAGCAAACCGGCGGGTATAGCGCCTGCATCCACAGCGGCGAAAGACGCAAGGTCGTGCTGCCTGACGAGATGTCTTGCGTAGGGCTCAGCGCCACCGATGCGTTGGGAGCCTTCAACTGGGTGTGCGACGAGAGCGGCGCCTCGGTGGTCTTCTATTCGACGGGCCTACGAGCAGGCAAAGGGCTCGCGGACCTCCTCGACCTCCACGCTTTTCGTGACAACGCGGTGGTTGTTCGACGCGATGGTGCCTCCATCGCTCAGACTTCAGCGACGGTGTGGTGGAATAACCCCGTGCTCGAATTGCCCTCCAACACCAACGAGGGGGTCCTGCTCGACTCCCCAGGCGCGATCTATCTGCTCTCCGAGTCACGTGCGACCCACGGCTTCAACGTCGCTGCCGATGGGATCTCAGTGGTGGTGGTGCCGGGGGCGACGCTGCGCTTCGCCGGTACAACCAACAATTGCACCTATGATGTCCTTCCAACACCCGAGCATCCGTGCGCCTTGGTGACTGACGGGCATGACTTCCTCTGGTTCGAGGGCGACTTCGATGCAAGGGGAGCGCTGGCCGGAATCTTCTTCCACAGCTCCCGTTTCGCCGTCGTGCGCAACTTCCGCGTGCAGAACTCATGGTATGGGCTGCTCTTGGTGAACACCCTCAACTCCATCTTCACTGGGATCCGCATTGGGAACGCTGAACGCTATGGGATGATCGTCCGTGCTTCGGCGGAAAACACGCTCTCCGACGTCACCGTGAGCAACTCTGGCAGCGGCGGGGGCCTAGGGGCGTCGGGGCTTCTGGTGGAGGTAGGCAGCCATGACAACGTCTTTTCCAACCTCCTGCTAACAAACAACCACCAATACGGTATCCTGGTGAACAACGACAGCGACCGAAACACGTTCTCACACCTGACCCTTGCCAATATTGCTTACGCTGGCCTTGAGCTGAGGGGTGGAGAAGGCAACAGCGTATCCCAGGCCGTCATCGTCAATTGCGGCAGGCTTGGGATCGGCCTCGGCGATGAAAATGGCGTTGCCATGGCCCAGCTGGTCAGCGCTCATCATGGCGAGCATGCCCTTCAGATGATGAATTCAACGAATCTCGAGATCAGAGGGAACGTGCTCCTCGGTGTGCATCCCCTCGCGTGCAGGGTGGTTGGCGGTGATGGCAGCGGTATCGGCGCTGGTTGCTCGGACGTAGCGCTTCCAGCGAGCACCCAGCTGATCACCGCGGGCATCGACCTCTCGACGAGCTTTGGCGGAAAGGTTGTCGTCGACGATGTCATCAATGCCACCGACGACGCTGGGACCCAGAGCTACGATCTCGACCGCGACTGGACGCACTTCGCCACTATCCACCGGGCCTGGGGGCTCGATGGCTCAGACTTCCCTGCGGAAGACCAGCGCAACACCTGCGTGACCGAGGGGACGTGTAGGATCTGGGATTGGCGCCTGCGCTCCACCGACCGCGTGATCTTCAAGCGGAGCAGCAAGGCTATCGTGGAGAACGTGCTCTTTGTGCCTGGGGATGCCTGCCCACCAGCGGTGAACGGCGACCGGGTGCTCACAGACGGGCGGGGCGACACCTTCGTGTTCAACGCCGTCGAGCGACTCTTTGATGGCCAGGGCGACGACGACGGCCTCTGCGAGAGCGATGAGGCCTGCATCGCCTCCCCCAACTTCGGCCGCTATCAGGGTGAGGGCGATCTCGTGGGACCGTGTGTCTTCCAGGATGGGGCCGTTGGGGGTGTCACGATGTACGCCAGACAAGCCAATGGGTGGGCAGGATGA
>JAFCZD010000856.1 GCA_019314525.1 Deltaproteobacteria bacterium | reverse complement strand
CGCTTGTGCTTGCGTCGAGGGTGGTGTCCACGCTTGGGCTCGCGTCAAGGGTGTCCACGCTCCCATCCACGTGGTGGCTGCCGTCGAGGGTCAGATCGAGGGTGATGGTCACACCATCGCCCGTGCTGCCAACCCCATCGCGTGAGGGTGCAGAAGAGCTGAAGCCTTGCCTGGTACACCCTGAGAGCAGGAGAGCCAAGGCAAGCGTTAGCACTGTCCCCAACGCTGAAGAAGAAGATGCCATCAGAAACCATGGTGCCACGGCTTCTGCTTCGGTGGGTACTGTCTTTTCCTGGAGGTGGGTCAGCGTGCTCTCGTCGCTGCGTCATGCCGTGTCCAGACGAACATGGCGAGCTTGTAGGCGATGATGCCCGGGAGCAGGACGTAGGCCAACACCCGAAGGCCTACAACGACCGCTCCGAATGCGGCGAGAGCCAACCCCTGCCCGGAGACCGACGGGAAAAAGAGCCCGTGATCAGCAGCCAACGAAACGAAGACTTGCTCGCTGATCAGAAAGCCTATCAAGAAGAACACGGACCAGCGAAGACGCTGCCACAGAGCGCGCAGCGTTGATGCGTGGGTGGTTTCACTCATGGGGCCACCTCTGGACCGGAGGTCAGCATCGCCAAGAGCAGAGCGTTGCCGATGGGGCCTCCGCTGGCAAAAAAGCGCTGGTCTTTCTGTGAAGTAGGGATGCCAAAGAGCCCTACCGTTCGCATCAGGCGCGTAAATACCTTCTGGTGTGCTGGTGAACGCGCCAACGCCAAGGCGAAGCCTGTCGCAGCCACAGAGACCCCAAGGACCACAGGTCCGCTGTCAACATCGCCACCGCCGCTGAAGCCCTCGGCGTGCTCGCGTATCCCGCTGAAGCCAAAGCATGTGGATTCATGGGCTGTGACGCTCTTGGTGAAGAACTCACGCAGGCTTCTATCAGCGAAGCCCGCGAAATAGCCGGCGAGGGCAGTGCCAGAGCCGCGTGGTGCGTCCCGGGGCTTACCGTTCTTTGCGTCCATGCGTTGGTAGACGAAGCCGCTGGGTTGGTGGACCTGAACGCGACGGACGGCGGCTGCCCAGCGATCGAGCACGCGCGAGTAATCTCTGCCTGTGACTCGGCCGTGAAGCGCGATGGCCCCCGCCACCGCGGCGACGTCGGTGGGATAGGCCTCTTTGGGGTAGGTTTCGATCAGCCCCGTTCGTGACCTGCCCAGGCGGCGAACGAAGGCGGCGATGAGTCGATCGTGATCACGAATGACTCTTTTGGGAAGCGTCGCGCCCACGAGGCGCGCCATGCCCACCGCCAGCGCGGGATAGGCCATGTAGGCGTGTCCGTTGTTGCTGGAGAGCGATGCCATAGCGTCTTGGCCATGCCAGGCTCGCGTGCCGAAGCCTCGCATCTCGCGGAAGAAGGTTTTTCCTGCCGCCACGGCGAGGGTTGGTAGATAGCGCTCCTTTAACTCGGGGTGCGCGAGCACCACCTGAGCGAGCCCCAGCGCGGTCATTTGATGGGTGACCAGCGCCCACTCGCCGGCAAAGCGATTGGCTGTGGCTTCATGGCGGGAGCGGTCATCCCGAGCCTCGAAAGCGACGAGGTGGTTTGCCAGGCTCTCTCGCACGTCGCGCTGGCCATGCAGCCATGAGTCGCTGCCTATGCCGCATATCTGTGGTGTGAGGATGCGAATGACCGCAAGGCCAAAAGCGAGAGCGACCAGGCGTCGCCAGAGCGCCGCCCTTGGAAGATTCACCATGCAGAGACTCTCTGAACGTTGCAGCCCATGATACGCAGGCCCGTCAGGAATCTCGCTGTCTCCGTGCTCAGAACGGCACGCGAGCAGGCGATCAGGCCAACACGATAGGTACCCCATAGCGGGGGATCATCGCGTCCCTGGTGACAAGGGTGAGTTTCTCCAACATCGCTTGGGCTACCAAGATGCGGTCGAAGGGATCACGGTGCAGATCGGGTAGGTGCTCTACTGCCAGAGCGTGCCCAGCGCTGATGTCCAGCGAGATGAACCGATGCCGCTCGAGCTGCTCCAGGTAGTCATCTGGTGCGATGAGTTTCCCGAGCCGTTTCTTGATGGCAATCTCCCAGGCACTCGCAGTACTCACGAAGACCAGGTTCTCCCCACGCGTGATGACTTCGCGAGCCCTAGGAGACAGGGTCGGCGCGTTGCTCAAGGCCCAAATGACGGTGTGCGTATCAAGGAGCAGGTTCATCGGTTCCACCCTCGAATGCGTCCAGTATCTCGCTCGAAAGGGCGTCGAAATCGGCGGCCATGGTGACCGCGCCTTCCCAACTTCCACCAAGAACCCGTGGCTCCTCGTCCTGTCGGTATGCCACGAGCCTGGCGATGGGCCGACCGGCCTTGCCGATAATGACCTGTTCACCGGCGATCACCCGCGCGAGGAGTTGGGACAGGTTGGCCTTTGCCTCGCTTATGTTGACGATGAGCGCCATGAGAACCTCCCTCTATGAGTATGGTCTGGCCTGGCCTGGTCTACAAGGCGTGGCGG
>JAFCZD010000855.1 GCA_019314525.1 Deltaproteobacteria bacterium | reverse complement strand
ATATCAAGCTCCAGGTCTGGAAGCGCGAGGAAGCGAGCGCGGCGGTCATCGGACACGTCATGCATGGCGCTCATCTACCATCTGAGAGAGAGGACGTCACGTGGGGAGGATAATGCGGGTGGGCTAAGGCTTGTCGCGGCTCAGATCTTCATCGAGGTAGGTCTCGTCGAGATCGTGGTCCACCGACGGCTTTTTGCTGGTGAACCACTGCTTGTAGCCATACCCGCGGTCTGCGTCGAGGTCCCAGTTGCAGTGCACCACGTGGGAAAGCTCGTGACGCGCGTCGTTACTCTCTTCGTAGGCTTTGATCTCAAGGGCCTTTTCCATCGTCCAGGCAGCAAACTCCACAGCGTTGCCCAAAGGTTTGGCGCCAATCTTGTTGTAGTCTGCCAGAGCACGACTATCTGCGGGCGTGGCCGCCTCCCTTATAGTCCGGGAAGAAGGTCGCGGGTGTCTCCAGAGCGGAGTTGGGCGGCTTGATCGCAGGCCCTGTGCAATCGTGCTGCCGTGGGTAGGTGGGTTCACACACGGGCGGAAAAGCCACCGCACTACATCTGCCCACCAACGTGGCAACGGTCTTGCCCGTGTGCAACAACACCTCGCCGCGCGGATCGTCCTCCACGTGGCCAGGCTCGGGGCAAACGAAACCGTTGAGCGCCATCACGAAATGCATATGTTGGTAGAGTTCGTAGCTGAGCTTCTCCACCAGGTAGAGCACCGCCCGCACCACCATGATGGCCGCTTCACAGGCAAGCTCTGCGAGCAGGTCGAGGGCGTTGACGATGGTCTCGAAGGTCCACTCCGCCAGCTCGGTGAAATAGGACATCCAATCATTCACCGTCTCCATAAAGTTATCGACGCACTCCCAGCTCAGACAAAAACCCGTGTTGCCGGTGGGCGGTGGCGAGGGCGGCGCCTCGAACTTGCTCAGGATATCGTTGAGCGCGTCCGCCACGTCGTCGTAACGCTCGTCGAGGCCCTCAGGTTTTTCCAGGTAGCCATCCCGCAGATACGAGAGGGTGACGTGGAAGTTCTCGAAGGTCTTTTCGATGTCGTTCTGCGACAAGAAGCTTGGTCGTGGAGGATTCGTATCTCCTGCGGTCGTGGGGCCCTCGGGGTAGGTCGCCCGAAAAGCCGCGTCGATCAGGTCGCGGATCTCTGTGCTGAAGCTCTCCACGTACCCTGAGTAGGCGTCTACCTTGCAAACGCCACCCTCTTCCATGGCCTTGAGCAGACCGCCACAGAGGGCTTTGTTGGCGCTCACGCCCTGCTCTTTTTTGAACTGGTAGGAGTCGATGAAGTTTTCGACGATCACATGCCGCTGGGGGTGCAGACGATAAGGGCCGCAGACGATGCGGTTAACGAAGTTATGCCCCACCGTGTCAGCCGCGACGTGCGTCAGATAACCGAGAGCATAGGCCTTCTGGATATCCGTCTTGGCGGCCTTCAGAAGGTTTTTGCCGAAGAGGCCCGTGTTGCGATAGTGCAACATGTCGAACCAGAGCCACTTCCACTCGCGCTCTCCATGCTGACTGGCCGGCGTGAACTGGTCGTCAAATACCCTATGCGAAAAGCTAGGGAGACCCACAGCGTCGTTGACGATATCCACCCCACCGTCGATGCCCGTGATCAGGGTGTTCTTCATCGCACCCGAAAATGCGTTGGCGGCGTCCTTGACGTCGTCCACCAGGCCACCCAAACACTCGAGAGGAAGGATGTCCCCCACCGTCTCCGCAGTCTCGCGGATGGCGCTGCCAACGGGCCCAAGGGCCTCCTCAATGGTCTCCAAGCCTTTAGCGATCTTCTCTTTGATCTCGCCAAAGGTCTTCTTCAGGCCTTTGAGGTTATGAGCGACCTGAACGAAGAAATCGAAGTTTTCGTACTCGGGCGAAAAGAAGAGCAGGTCGGGCCCCACGGAGCCCAGCAGGGCTGCGCCGCGGTTTTCCTCCATCAGCGCTTTGATCTCGGGTGGCGAGGACGCCACCGCCGCTTCCATGATGATCGCATGAACGCCGTATTTCGGCATGGCTTTACTCCTTGGGCCGTCCTACCGGCTGCTAATATTGGGGTGGCAGGATGCCAGCACAATTGCCCAGGCTCTTGCGGTCGTCCGAGAATTTTCCAATGGCGGAGATCGAATGAATAGGGTCGTGGAAGGGGTCGTAACAGAGGGCGGCTGACGCCCCATGTGAGAACTTCCGCGTGAAGGTCATGCGATAGCCCGTGATCACGCCTGGATGCAGCGTGAAGGGACCACGCCGATCGCGCAGCTCTGCGTCTGCCACCTCAAAGCGATCCTGCTCAGGCCCTTCGTAGACCTCGATCACCAGATGCCGTGTGGAGGTGTTGCCGAGGTTAATCACGGGCACGATCACGTCCACCGGTCCGGTCAGCGTGTCGGAAACCATGAACCAATAGCCATGAGGTGCGTGGCGCACATCTGTCCAGGCGGCACCCGCCCAATTATTCCAAGTCGGGTCGTCGCTCTGGTATTCGTCCAGCCGTGGCATCACCAAATAGGGCTGTAGCAAGCCCCGCCCCTCGCGAGGCACATAGTCCAGCCGTGAATCTGGAAGCTCCTTCTTGGGATCCTCCTTGTCATCCCCCCCACCCAAAATGCAGCCGCCCATGGTGGCCAGCGCGCCGGTGCTGGCCATCAACTGGAGAAAATCTCTTCTGTCCATTACGCATTCCTCTCGCCAGGTTTGGAGTGGAGGGTTTGCGCTAGTTTACCAAGATAGACAGACAACGAAAGTCTTTGCGCTTAAACTATTGGGGGGCGGGCGTTAAAAACGCGGGCTTTGGAATGCTCAAAAGTGTTTCGAAGCTACGCTGAATCGACGCGAGGGGTGTTAACCCTGGAGGAAGACTCTTGGAGACGTGGGCCCCTTTCAGTTCGAGGGTAATTCTACCAGAATAGTTATATTTGTAGAGGCG
>JAFCZD010000246.1 GCA_019314525.1 Deltaproteobacteria bacterium | reverse complement strand
GGAGACCTTCGCCGCCGTGCGCGACGCCTACGAGATCGAGCGTGACGACAAGCTGCAGCTGCGTGATTTCCCCACCATCAACGCCGTGGTGGGCTTTGTGCACGACCACCGCCCAGACCTTGCCCAGAGCGCGACGCTGGCGCGACCGGCAGAAGACAGATCTCCTTCTCCTGCGGTGGGCACAAGCGATCCCGTGACGCAGAAGGTGATGGAGATCATCGCCGAGCAGACCGGCTACCCCGTGGACATGCTCGACCCCGAGCTGGACCTCGAGGCTGACCTGGGCATTGACACGGTGAAGCAGGCGGAGACCTTCGCCGCCGTACGCGACACCTTCGAAATCGAGCGTGACGACAAGCTGCAGTTGCGAGATTTTCCAACCGTCAACCATGTGGTGGAGTTTGTTTACGACAACAAGCCCGAGCTGCGCGGAACACGGGCCGCGTTTGAGGCGGAGAGTGGGGATTCACTCAAGGTTGCAGCAGCGGCGCGGGCACAGCTGCTCTCGGGCTCCATGGAGGCTGCCGCGTCTATCCCTCGGCGCGTGCCAAGGGCGGTCTTGCGACCAGCCTTTAAGCTTTGCCAGGCCACGAGTGTAACCCTCGCGGCGGGTAAACGCGTGATGGTGATGGCTGACGCTGGTGGCGTGGGCACAGCGCTCGTAGAGGCCCTAGAGAAGAAGGGCGTCGAGGTGGTGGAGGTTGATGGTGCCCCCAGCGCTGAGCAGCTCACGCAGCGCCTCGAAGCTGCTCTCGAGGCCGGGCCTGTCCACGGCGTCTATTGGTTGCCAGGTCTCGATGGGCATGCAGCGATCACGGAACTCACTGCTGAGAGCTACAACGAAGCGCTTCGTGTTCGGGTGAAGCTGCTCTATCACACCATGCGGGTGCTCTATGAGCAGGTGGCAAGCCAGGGCACGTTCCTCATCACCGCGACGCGACTGGGCGGCCAGCACGGCTATGGTGACGAGCCCGCCCATGCGCCCTTGGGCGGGGCGGTGACGGGCTTCACCAAGGCGTACCAGCGAGAGCGACCCGGGGTTTTGGTGAAGGCTGTGGACTTCGCGGCGGACGCAGGCGCTGAGGCTATCGTTCCCTTGCTCCTCGCCGAAGCAGAGCACGACCCTGGCGTCGTGGAGGTCGGTCACCTCGGCAAAGAGCGCTGGACGGTGGCTCTCTTCGAAGAAACCCTCTCGGACCAGCCTGAAGGCATGAAGCTCGACCAGGAATCAATCTTTGTCGTCACAGGCGCCGCAGGGAGTATTGTCTCGGCCATCGTCGCCGATCTCGCCAAGGCTTCGGGTGGCATCTTCTACCTGCTGGATTTGACCGAAGAGCCTGACGCAGCCGACGCGGATTTGGCTCGCTTCACTGACGACCGAGAGGGCCTCAAGCGCGAGATCTTCGAGCGCCTCAAGGCTGAGGGGAAGCGTGCGACACCGAAGAGGGTCGACAGAGAGCTCGCCGGGCTCGAGCGCAAGCAGGCGGCCCTGGCAGCCATGGAGGCTGTACGAGCAGCGGGTGGCACAGCGCACTACTACAGCATCGATTTGCTCGATGGTGCGGCGGTGCGTGCGGTGATGGACGAGGTGAGACAAGCCCACGGGCGGGTGGACGTGCTCTTGCACGCAGCAGGCCTGGAGATCAGCCGCTTCTTGCCAGACAAGGAGCCACTAGAGTTTGATCGGGTCTTTGACGTCAAGGCCCTGGGTTGGCAGCATCTGCTCGCAGCCAGCCACGAGATGCCTCTCGGCGCCACCGTGGGTTTTTCCTCTATCGCTGGACGTTTCGGCAATGGAGGGCAAACGGATTACAGCGCTGCCAACGATCTGCTCTGCAAGACCTCGAGCGGTTTGCGCGCCCACAGGCCAGAGACTCGCGCCATCGTGCTCGATTGGACCGCCTGGGCCGGCATTGGCATGGCATCACGGGGTTCGATCCCCAAGATGATGGAGATGGCGGGCATCGATATGTTGCCTCCCGAGGCGGGCATCGCCTTCGTGCGTCGTGAGCTGACCATGGCGCCTGTAGGCTGCGAGGTGGTGGTGGCCCAGGCGCTAGGTGTGATGCTCGAGGAGTCAGACGAGACAGGCGGCCTCAACGTAGAGGCGGTGATGGATCTGGGGCAACAACCGTTGATGTCACGCGTGCTGGGCATGGGCCCCGCCAGTGGGTTGAGGGTAGAGACGGAGCTCGATCCTCGGGAGCAGCCTTTCCTCTACGACCATCAAATCGACGGGACGCCTGTCTTGCCGGGCGTCATGGGCATCGAGGCTTTTGCTGAGTTGGCCAAGGTGCTCTTTCCAGATTGGCATGTGGCGGCCGTGGAGGACATGAGCTTCCTCGCGCCTTTCAAATTCTATCGAGACCAGCCGCGCAAGCTGCTGCTGAAGGCCACCTACCAACGCAGGGGAGAAGAGTGGGTAGCGCATTGTGAACTCGTGGGTGAACGCGAGCTGAAGGGCCAAGCTGAAAAGCAGGTCACGACGCATTTCACGGGGTGCGTACGCTTGGTGCGCAAAGCGCTGAAGAAAGAGAAGTCCAAGGCGCCGAAGTTGCCCAACGACGGTTCAATGGTGGGTCATGACGAGATCTACCAGATCTATTTTCACGGCCCGGCGTATCAGGTCTTGGACAAGAGCTGGCGCGAAGGAGGGGCAGTTTACGGGCTGATGTCCACCGAGTTGCCAGCAGACGCCAAGCCCGAGGGCGTGTATCAAGAGATGTTACCCCGCTTGATCGAGCTCTGCTTCCAAACAGCGGGCGTGTGGGAGATTGGTTGTAGAGGGAGCCTTGGTCTGCCGCGCCACATCGAGCATGTCTCCGTGTTGCGTCCGTTGAAGAGCGCAAAGGGGCAGCTCTGTGCTGTGGTAACACCCGACGAGAGCGGCGAGCGCTACGACGCCTACGTCACAGATGAAAAGGGACAGGTCTTCGTGAAGATCGCAGGCTACAGCACGATCTCTTTGCCTGGCGGCGTGGACGAGGCAAAGCGGCGGCCCTTGCGGGCCGTGATGGAGTAGGCAGGGTGGCATTGGAGCGGCTTAGTGTGTCGACGCGGCTCGCCCACACACATGAGGTTCCCGTGGGCGACCCGTGGCTTGGCCCGCGTGAGATCGCGCTACAAGAGACGATGAAGGTCGCCAAGCGGCGCGGAGACTTTCGCCTCGGACGCTTCGTCGCCAAACGCTTGTTGGCCACGCGCTACCCTGAGCTGCCGTTAGCGCGCCTTGAGATCTTACCCGATGAAGATGGCGCGCCCTGCTGCTATGAAGGAGAGCAGCCCCTCCCCGTCTCTCTTTCGTTATCCCATCGTGGATCCTATGGCTTCGCGGCGATGAGAGTGGGGGCCCATTCTTTGGGCTGCGATTTGGAGTTGGTGGAGCCGCGCTCACCAGCGTTCATGAGGGACTATTTCACAGAGCATGAGCAGGCGGTCTTTGTTGCACACCCTGTGGATGCAGGCGCTCTATGGGCCAATGTTTTTTGGAGCGCCAAAGAGAGCGTGCTCAAGGCCTTGCGCACAGGGTTGCGCCGTGACGCGCGGGGTCTCGAGGTGGAGGTCGAGGGTCTCGGGGTGGAGGTCGAGGGCTTCGAGGTGAGAGCTGCTCAATGGTCACCCGTGTGTGTGAGAGACCTCGAAGCACAGCGCGATTATCACGGCTTCTGGCAGCGTCGTGGCGAGCAGATCTTGACCTTGGCTTCGAGCGACCGACTACGCATTGGCGCCGAGTGCATTTGACACCAGGCCGCTCATTCCCCACTATCCCGACACGATTGGAGATGACCATGTGTAAATCTGCTTATATCAAACCACTCCTTGTCCTTGCGGTGTTGTTCTTCTTGCCCGCCTGTGGGGACGACGCGAGCCCCGCTAACGACACTGGCACGAATCCAGACACCGTGGCGACCCAGGATACGGGCGCCACCGTCGATGTGGCCCCTACGGATGACAGCACCGTCTCCCAGGATGCAGGTGTTGTGGCCGACACCGCGGCCGTGGCCGACATCGCCATGGGGACCTGCTCAGTGTGGGAAATCACCTATGACCTTGCAGGGAGTGAATTCGAGATCAAGAACACCCCCATGGGCGCCGGTGATCAACTCAACACCGTGGCCACACCCTACGACGCGGACGACCATGTGGGGCCAGGCACGATCACTTTACGCTTTCAGGACCTCAACAATGCCCCAGGGGGCTTGGCGGCTATCACCGAGTATGCCATGGGGATTAACTTCATTATCGGTGGTGTGAGCAAGGTGACGACAGAAATGGACATGACGGCTGGACCCAGCGCTTGCGGTGTTACCACGGGTACCCTCAACGGCGCGACCGTCGCCTGGTCCCCTGCGGCCCTCGTCGACACCCACGCTGTGGGCAGTATCCTTTGTGAGGGCGTCGCCTGTGTCCTTGGTGGCATGCCTGACGGCCAACCAACAGCCGTGGATGAGGTTGCCGACCAAGCCTTGGGCGATTTTGTCTTCGCCGAGGGGCTGGGTTCGTTCACCATGGCCGCCACCGTTGTATCCCAAGACAACCTCTCCACGGTCACCTGGAGGTACAAGGCCACCGAGACGGCCCGCGAGCTTGTTCCGGGGCCCGCTTGCCTCTGCCCTTGAGATCTCCTTACATTTCCTGCCAAGATACGCTCCGCATGCAGCTCGCCGCCACCATCCGCCACACGACCTATTGCTTCTCCTCTGTGAAAGAGGTGTTGGCTAAGGCCAACGCGCCTAAGTCAGGCGATAATCTGGCGCAGGTCGCCGCCCAGGACGCCGTAGAGCGCGTGGCGGCGCGTGCTGTGCTCTCCCAGCTGACGATGCAGGACCTGCGCGAAAACCCGGTGGTCCCTTATGAGCAGGATGAGCTGACGCGCATGGTGGAGGACTCCCTCGACGAGCAGGCCTTCAGCGCGGTGAAGCACCTCTCCGTGGGCCAGCTCCGCGAGTGGCTGCTTGACGCCACCACCTCCGGAGAGATGATCCGCGCCGTCTCACCGGGGTTGACGCCCGAGATGGCCGCAGCTGTTTGCAAGCTGATGTCCAATATGGACCTGATGACCGCGGGTCGAAAGTGCGAGGTGGTGGTTCGGGCCAACAGCACCCTGGGTTTGCCTGGGCGCATGTCATCCCGTCTGCAGCCCAATCACCCCTCCGACAACGTGGAAGGGATCATCGTCAGCACCCGTGAGGGGCTGAGCTATGGTTGTGGAGATGCAGTCATCGGCGTGAACCCCGCCACCGATACCGCCGAATCCACGGCGGAGATCCTGTGTGTCCTTGATGCCCTGATGAAGAAGAATGGCGTGCCCACGCAGCATTGTGTGCTCTCTCACCTTCTGGTGCAGATGCGCGCCCTCGATCTTGGTTGCCCCATGGACCTGATGTTCCAATCCCTGGCAGGCACCCAAACAGGCAACACCGCCTTCGGCATCTCTGTGGCCTTGGTGGATGAGGCCTGGGCCAAGATGAAGGAGCAGGGCACCACCCGCGGCCCCAACGTGATGTACTTTGAAACGGGGCAGGGTTCGGAGCTCTCCTCGGCGGCGCATCACGACGCCGATCAGGTCACCCTCGAGGCGCGCTGCTATGGTTTCGCGCGCCGCTATGAGCCCTTTTTGGTGAACACTGTGGTGGGCTTCATTGGCCCTGAATATCTCGAGAGCGGGCGCGAGATCACCCGAGCCGGCCTCGAAGATCACTTCATGGGCAAGCTTTTGGGGGTGCCCATGGGCTGCGACGCCTGCTTCACCTATCACGCGGATATGAGCCAGGACGAGCTGGAGAGCCTCAAGGTCTTGCTTGGTGCCGCTGGCTGCGCGTTCTTGATGTCCATGCCCGTGGGCGACGACATCATGCTCAACTACCAATCCAGCTCCTTTCACGACATCCCCTCGGTGCGGCGGCTTCTCGCGTCACGTCCCACGCCGGAGTTCGACGCCTGGCTCGTGGAGAAGGGGATCATGGATGGTGACGCACCTGGCCCACGCTTTGGCGACCCCACGGTGATCGTGTCATGAGCTCTCGAACCCGACAGTTGATCGAAGTGCTGCGCATCAAGCTCGGAGAGGCGCGCCCCCTCGCGCAGCCCGCACCAGCGCGACCTGTGCAGGCCAAGGCCCGCGCCAGCTCGGGCCCCAAGGGCGTCCCACGTGTGGTGACCAGCCATCAGCGGCGTGAGGCCGTGGAGCGCTTCGCGCAAGAGGCGAGCAAGCACACCACGGCTCTGGTAGGGATCGGCAGCGTGGGCACGCGCTACGCCACTGACACCGTGCTGCAATTTCAGGCTGAGCTGGCCGTGGCCCATGAGGCTGTGGGAGCTGTGCTGCCCAAAGGCTGGGCCGAGAGCAAGGGCTTGTTGCCGCTCAAGTCGCGCGTTAGTGATCACCGGCAGTTTCTGCTGCGCCCCGATCTCGGCAGACGCCTCGATGAGAGCTCTGTGGCGCTGATCAACGAAGAGGTCGCCAAGGATGTGGACGTGCAACCGATCCTCGCCGACGGTCTCTCAGCCGTGGCTTGCATGGGCGCTGGCATGGAGCTCCTCGAGGCCTTTACCCGCGAGTGCCAGGGGCGAGGTCTCAGTGTTGGCACGCCCCTCTGTGCGCAATTCGCGCGTGTTTGGCTCGAAGATGAAATTGGGGAGCTGACCCGCGCCAAGGTGGCGGTGATTCTTCTCGGCGAGCGACCCGGCCTTGGCACGGGTGACGGCCTCTCAGCCTATTTGGTCTATGAACCCAAGGTGGGAAAGACCGACGGTGACCGCAACATGATGTCCAATATCCACGCTCGTGGTACCCCGCCCGAGCAGGCGGGCAAACGCCTGGCTGTGCTCGTGGGCGCGATGCTCGAGCAGCGCCGCTCTGGCGTGGACCTTGACCTCTCGGCGCTGAGCGCTGAATTGGGTGAGGCTGCTGGTCTGGGCTATCGCGCTCCGCAGGAGCGTGAGCAGCTGGTGGAGGTATCCCGATGATTCTCGAGCCGATCCTGCCGCGTGTGCTTAGCGTGCGACGTATCCCCGCTGCTCATGCGGCGCTGCTCGAAAGCTACGGCGCCGATCTTTCACGGCACACCTCCTTGGGTCTGGTGACTTGCGATCAAGATGACGCCACCTACGTGGCGTTGGACGAGGCCACCAAACACTCGCCGGTGGACGTGATCTACGCGCGCTCCTTCTACGCTGGGTCGGACCACGCCTCCGGGCGCCTCTCAGGTGAGATCTTGGGCGTGATCGCCGGCAGTGACCCTGAAGAGGTGGACGAAGGGCTCAACGCGCTGCTGCGTTGCCTTGAGCATGACGCGTGCTTCTACAGCGCCGACGAAAAGGGCGAGATCGCGGTATTTCCCCATGTGATCTCTTCTTTGGGGCATTACCTTTCCAAGGAAGCGGGCCTGGAGGTCGGGGACTCCATGGCTTACCTCGTGGCACCACCCATGGAGTTTTCCATCGGCGTTGACGCTGCGCTCAAGGCTGCTGAGGTAGAGGCCAAGAAGATCTTCCCGCCCCCCACCGAGACCAACTACGCCGCAGCCTATCTGGCAGGCGAGCAATGCGCGTGTGAGGCAGCCGCGGAGGCCTTCGCGGAGGCCGTGGTGGAGGTGGGGCGCCGGCCTTTAACGCGCTAGCCGTGCTTTGGCGACCGTCGACGGCCTCAAGGGCACCAGAGAATGTTCATCACGAGCATGACACCTAAGCGGGGGCACGAAGTTTCGCAGTGGCCAGCCCCTCGCTCGTGGTACGCTCCATCCTTAGCTCAAAGGATAGACGCCATGGCCGATGAAAAAGATCCCACCCAGACGCCCGCCCAACCCGGAATGCAGCCTGGCATGATGCAGCCTGGCATGATGCAGCCTGGCATGATGCAGCCTGGCATGATGCAGCCTGGCATGATGCAACCTGGCATGCAGCAGCCCGGTATGATGGGCAACCCAATGATGGCCATGATGCAGATGATGCAGGGCATGATGGGCATGGGCGGGCAGATGGCCGTGGATCCCGCTGCGGTGCCTTTTTCC
>JAFCZD010000854.1 GCA_019314525.1 Deltaproteobacteria bacterium | reverse complement strand
AGCCATCCGGCAAGCCTGCCTCTGGCACGCTGATGTCAGGGATACCTCCATCAGGCACCTGCGGCGCAAAACAATCGTCGGGCACCGTGGGCTTGCCAACGCAGACCTCACAACGCCCACAGGGGTTGAGGCAGTTGCCCACAGGCGTGCAGGGTGGGCACTTCACTGGATCGGTCACGTCCGCCAAGGTACAGGTGCTGACGTTGCTGTCGTCCATATTGCCGATCCACACATAGACATCCGCGCCATCGTCGCCCTGGCCTTCTAGGCCCGGGAAGGTGCAGCAACCAAAACAATCGCAGCCGTTGGGTGTGTAGGGTAGGCAGAAATCGGTGCAGGCTTGCAGTTGCTCAGCGGGGCATGTCCTCTCGTCCGCCGCGAAGTCGGCTTCGTATTCACAGCCCTCCTCAGGGGAGAGGGTGTCGCAGCGGTGGTCCCAAATGCATTTGTCGTTTCCAGGGCCGTTGCCATAATCAAAATAGCAGTCCACGCCACAGCTCTCGGCGGTGGTACCGCCCACACCTGGGTCGAGGCCTGGACCTTCAGTGTTGTCGCAGGGACCAAGGCACTCTGGGTCGCGAAAATCGATCAGGCCGTCTCCATCGTTGTCTTCACAGTCACCACACTCGAGGACTTTGCCGTCACAGGAAGTAAGGCGGCAGATATAGGTTGATCCGCCATCCTCCACCACCAACACGCCACCATCGTTAACCTTCCGCCATCCTCCACCACCAACACGCCACCATCGTTAACCTTCACGGGGCCCTGCTCTGTGGGGATCCAGCCCGCCTCAGGGGGCCCACGGTCAAGGGTTGTTGTTGACCCATCGCTGGTGGTGCCCCCGTCCTGCGGCGCATCGCTGGCGAAGCCGTCATGGGGTGAAGCCATCCCGTCGTCGTCACAACCCATAGGCAGGAGTGCCAGAGCACAAACCATGAACATGCGAAGAGCGAGCACTCTCATCATTCGACCTTTCTTAGGGTGATAGTTGAATGATAGTCGGCTGGCTGAGCGCCGTCAAAAAGGTGGGGTAGGTGAATCTGCTTAGAGGATGGTCTTTTTGCAGCAACCACTGATGCAATAGTAGGTCGCTGGGCAGTCGACCTGTCCCGCGAGGCCGCAGGCCTGCACACCGTCTGGACATTGGTCGGGGTTGATCGGTGCGCCGGTATCAGCAGGCACGCCGCCATCGAAAGGCACGCCCGCCTCATTCTTGGGCACGACGACGACGCCACCATCGGGGGCAGGTGGAGGCTGGAAACAATCGGCCGGCACCGTAGGCTTGCCGACACAGACCTCACAACGTGCACAGGTGTTCATGCAGGCGTCCACCGGTGTGCAAGGTGGACACTTTGTGGCGTCCGTCACCGCGTCGAGGGTACAGGTGCCAAGGTTACTCTCGTCTATATTACCGATCCAGACGTAGAGATCCGCTCCCGCCGTACCGAGCCCTGCAAGGGAAGGGAAAGTACAGCAACCAAAACAATCACAGCCGTTGGGCGTGAAGGGGATGCAGTAGTTTTCGCACTCCTCCGTCTGGGTGGCGGGGCAGAAGTGCTCGTTGTCAGCCATCTTTTGGTCGTACTCACAGCCCTCCTCGGGGGAGAGCGGATCACACATATGGTCCCACCAGCAGAAAGACTGGCCCATGCCATTACCGTAGTCGAAATAGCAGTCCACATGGCAATCTTCGCCGATCACTCCACCGACGCCCGACTCCAGCGCGGGCCCCTCAGTGTTGTCGCAGGGGCCCAGACACTCGGGATCACGAAAGTCGATCTTGCCATCCCCATCATTGTCTTTGCAGTCGCCACACTCGAGGAGCCTGCCATCGCAGGTGGTCTCCCGGCAGATATACGCGGCCCCACTGTCTTCGATGATCAACTCACCGCCATCGGCGACCTGCACAGGGCCAGCTTCGGTCTGAATCCAACCCGCCTCGGGCGCGGTCACAGGCGCCACATAATCGGCGCGAGCAGCATCCCCCATGAGGGTCGTGTCGAGGGCACCATCTGCCACGCCCCCACCGTCGCCGACGGGAGGCGTGCCGTCGTCATCGCAACCCACTGCAAAAATGGAAAACACCAGCACCACCGCTGCTAACAGAGCACGTTGAGTCATCATCTTCCTCCCAGCTTATGGAGATCTACGATTCTACCACTGGGAAGTTCCACTTAACAAATTAGGCAACAGTCTGCTCGAAGCGCCCTTGTGTAGGTCAATGTGCCGGGCGGGCTACCCGCGGAGGGGTCATCATGCTCACCACCACCGCCGCCACGAGGGATAAACCCGTACCGGGGATCAACCCATGCAGGCTGCCAGAGAGCCCCATGAGCTGCCAGATGATCACTGTGATGGGTCCCACCAAAAATGACGTCACCGCCCCCTGCCAGTTGAAGCGCTCCCAATAGAGGGCCAACATCACCACCGGCGAGAATGCAGCACCCAGGCAACCCCAAGCAAAGAGCACCATGGTGTCGATGACCTTGGCCTCCATCAGCGCAAGGCCAAGGGCTAGAGCACAAAGCAGCGCGATGACGCCACGCGTGGCGCGGGTCATGACCTTGCCCGAGGGCGCGGTGTGCTGCTTGAAGCTCATGAAGAAGAGATCGTGAACCAGCGCGGAGGCGGCCATCATCAGCTGTGAGTCCGCGGTAGACATGATCGCCGCGCTTACCGCCGCGAGGATGACCCCACCGAGGAGTGGGGGAAAGTAGGTGGCTGTAAACGAGGGCAGGATCTGCTCAGCATCGGCCAAGCCCGTGACCAGCGCTCGTCCGGCGATGCCCAACGATGCTGAGCCAAAAAGTACCAGCGCACCATAGATCGCGCCAATCCAGGCGGCGTGGGCTGCCTCCTTTTCGTCGCGCACGGTGATGAAGCGAATGATCGAGTGGGGCATGCCAGGATAACCAAGCCCAAAACCAAAATAGGTCAGCGCAAAGCCCACAGAGGCGGTGGTGGGCCCCTGACCGCCGACCCACCAATGGTCGATATTGGCCCGATGCAGCGCTTCACCCACAGCACCAAAACCACCCGCCTGGATCACAGCGTAGATGGGGAAAGTGATGAGCACGGCCAGCATCAACAGACCCTGGATCAGATCTGTCCAGCATACCGCGGCGTAGCCCCCGATGAGCACATAGATGCCGATGAGCACCGCGCCCATCAATACGCCCTGCTGATAGCTCATCAGCTCCATGCCGGCCATTTGCTTACCAGCGGCGGTGAACTG
>JAFCZD010000853.1 GCA_019314525.1 Deltaproteobacteria bacterium | reverse complement strand
TACAACTTCACGGTGGCCGGTGGCGCAAAGCTCGCTCACTACCTCTGCGCGCGCTATGGCGCCTACCCGGTCATCTTTTTCACCAGCCAAGAGGTGGACGCCACCGATGACGGCAACAAGCTCGACGACGAGTGGAAACCCTCCTTTGACGCCTGGAATATCTGTGACGCCTACGAACACCCCGCCACAGCTCACACCCACCCCTCCACCGACGAAAACGCTGCTGGCGACTTCGCCCCACAATTCACTTGGGCCGATGAAAGCGGACACGACCTCTTCTTTCATCAATGGGGCCACCGCGGAATCCCGCCCACCTTGGAGTTGCTGGAGGCCTATTGGCGCTATGCTCCAGCCAAACCCTTTTTGGAGGTCGAAGCCAACTACGAAGAGCTCACGGTGAATGCCCCTCACGCCGCGAGCGTGCGTCAAAGCGCCTACAAATCGATCCAGGGCGGAGGCGCTGGCTTTGGCTATGGTGCCAGCGGCCTGTGGAATTTCTGCACGACCCACACCCAATGCGCCTGTTGCCATGACGTCTGGGGCGGTGCCCCCTGGCACGAGGCATTGCACTACCCAGGGGGCGCTCAGATGGCGCATCTGCGGCGCTTCTATGAGAGCCTGCCCTGGTGGCGCCTCGAGCCACGCTTCTCGGATGCAGCGTGGAGTTCCTTCTCTTCCCCTGAAAACGCCGTGCTCAAGACCCTCGGTTCCGACCTCTATGTGCTCTACGCCTACGGCCTCTACACGCCGGGCACGTTGCGCCAACTGGCGCTGGGGGCGCGCTATCGGGTCATGGCCTTTGACCCGCGGCACGGTTGGTTCTACGACTTGGGTACCACCACCAGCAACAATGGCGACTACGAAACCCCTGGGCGACCGAGTGACGATGACTGGCTCTTCGTGCTCTCGCGAGAGGGCACAGCACCCACCTTCTTCAGCGTGGACGCTGCTGCCGAGACCGGCGGCCGCATCTTTCCAAGCGGAGCCCTCGCGGTGCCAGGAGGTGGCGAACTGACGCTGCACGCTCTGCCACGCACGGGGTTTTCTCTCACTGCAATCACCCTCGATGGCCAGGCCCAGGGCGCGGCCACGAGCGTTATTCTAAGCAACGTCACCGCCGCGCATGGTGTGCGGGCGACGTTCAGCGGCCAAAGCCCACCTCACCTGATCGCCGAGTGGAAGCTCGAAGGCGCAGTTTACGCGCCAGCCCTCGACCACCATGGCGACCATCATGGCGTCCCCACACCTGGGGTGGGCTTCGAAGACCCAGGCGTGCGAGGCAAGGGGCGATGTGCGCACCTCGATGGCGTGGGCGACAGCCTCGATGTGCCCGACGCACCAAGCCTGAAGGGCATGACCGGTTTGACGCTCTCGCTCTGGATTCGCCTCGACGCGCTCCCGGCAACGGGCCAATCTTTTGCGCCCTTGAGCAAAGAGAACGCGTACCGCTTGGCGATCAGCGCTGACGGCCACGCTCATGTGGCCATCGCCACCAGCGATGATGGCTGGTATACACCAGACACCACCTTGGATTTCGGAGCCGCCCTCGCCCCCGGGACCTGGCACCATCTGGTAGCTACCTACGATGGGTTGACGCTGCGCACGTATCTCAATGGGGCACTGGTGAAGACAGGCCTGCCTCTCTCGGGCCCCATCGCCTCCGCCTCGACACCCTTGCGCTTTGGCGCGTCGACCTCCGCGAATATCACCGAGACGGCGGCACGCATCGACGAGGTGCGGATTTACGACGCTGCCCTGAGCACAGCTGAGGTTGCCCAGTTAAACGCGAGCTATTGAGGCGACCGCTATGTGATCGGCGCTACCTCTCTCACCCTCGGAGATGAGGTGGCTGGAGTGGTCAGTAATCCGTCAAAAGAGCGGGTATTTCTTCAACTATTCCACCCAACCTCTTGGGTTAAAAAGTGGTGTCACTCTTGCAATCTCCGTGGGGGATCCACCAAGGAGTGGCAAGATGAAGAAGTTCACATGGGCGCTGGTAGCGCTACTGATGGTGCCTGGGCTCGTTCACGCTGATGCATCGCATCAAACGAGAGCCCGACAGAAGACGCCGCAGCAGTATAAAAGATACTTCAACAAGATGATCACCCGTCTGATCAAGCCGTCGGCTCATGCCACGGCCTACACTCTGGGTGGACGCCTAGGCTTCCGAAAGCTCGGCGTCAAGCTCGACGTAGGCGTCGCCCGAACCAGCGTAGGGGGCAAGGATACGTTTCAGGTGGTCTTTGCTCCGGGTTGGCTAGGCACCACCAAATGGATTGCGTCGGTCATCGGCACGAGTTCTCATTACGTCGCGCCAGCACGCACCAAGGCCCGGGACGTGATCCCACTCATCGAACGCAGGATCGGCTTCGCGGGCGGCCTCGTGGGTGCCTTTGAGGAAGATGGTAAGAGACGGTCGATACATACGGGTTATGGCCTCGGTTTTGGCGCTGGCTTCCCCATGATGGATCTTGGAGTGCAGCCCCCGCTGCCCTTCTTCACGCAAAAGTCCGTGATGTTGAAGATCGCCGAGCGCGGCTTGAGGGTCGCGACACGAGCCCAGCAGGCGGAGCAGCGAGGCGATAACACAACGCGCGACGCCAACCTATCGGTGCTGAATACCTTGCGTGCTGAGCTGCGAAAAACAGTGCAAGCGCGTCCCAATGTGAGGAACCTGGGGGAGCAGGAAAAGATCGTCACCGATATGGTTCAGTTCCAGCATCGCTCCCTCCCCGGCGAAGTGATGTAGCGTTCAGCTACTCCAGCGTCGCAGTACCCGTGATGGCCGTGTCTGCGGCTGCGTTGCTGAGGGTCTGCAAGATGCCAGCGCCAGCGTCTGTGATGTCGCCGAGCAGCGGCTTGAGCGCGAAAGGTTCCGCGCTGTCGTCGGGATCAGGCTCAACGGAAATCACGGCCTTCGCGCCAACAAGGTCCACCGCCGGCGTGATGAAATCCTGGCCTGGGAAGGGCGGCGCGGGCATGGGCCCAGCGGTGGTCCCTGCCCCGTCGGCATCCACAGCCGCGGCCTCTGTGAAGCGCCCCGTGGACTGCGGCACACCGTCGACAACAACCCAGCCCTCATAGGCCCAGCCCGCGGGCAGCGTGGGCAGCGTCAAGCTCGCGCCGGGTCCCTGGCCTGGATCGAGGTACCAGATCCCCTGATTATAGTCTGTGGCGTCTTCTGTGGTGGGCGTCTCCAGAATGAAGCCTCCGCTCGCCTCGGTGAAGTCGGTGCCGAGGGCGCTGTCGGCCTTCATGTCGAGGCTCGCCGTCATGGAGGAAAACGTACCGGCGACCACATGGGTGTTCGAAGGTGCGGGGTCATCGCCAACCTCAGGCTCGATGGTCAAAACATAGGCGCTGCTATCGTCTGCCACTGTCGGATCCACCTCAGTCGTCGCGCCCTTGGCGTCGGTGAAGCGCCCTGTGCTCACAGGGCCCACGGATGTGATCAGCCAGCCTTCATATACATAACCGCTGCCTAGCGTGGGCAAGCCCTGAAAGGCGACAGAGAGCGTGCGTTGGGTGGGAGTCTCCACGTC
>JAFCZD010000852.1 GCA_019314525.1 Deltaproteobacteria bacterium | reverse complement strand
CGCGAGCTGGGCAAAGCGCTCGTGATGAACGCCTCCGTGCACGCTATGCACTTTCCAAGCGAAGACGAGCTGCTCGTGGAGACACGTGAGCCTGATACGTGCTATCCGCTCCTCGCCAGCGCCGCCCTTGAGAGGGGCGTCAAAGTACGCTCGCTCCTTTCGCCAGACAACAACCTGCAGGCGGTCTTCGAATACCTCACTCGTGATCGCGGCCCTGAGGGCGTGGCGCCCAAAAACGGAGGTGCAGCATGAGCGGCACCAAGAATGCCCCCCATCGCCCTCCCCCATCAGCGCTCTCAGCAGCGAGGCTCATCGCCACCATGAGCTTTCAACGGATGCGCCGTGGTCGTCTGCTGCGCATCACGGCGGTGATCCTCGCCCTGCCCGTGGCGGGCACGCTCCTGGCCTCTATCGCCGGAAAGGGCGGCCCAGACCTCTTTGCGGCACTAGCGACGCTCTATCTGCGCTACCTCGCCCCCTTATTGCTCGCCCTCTATTCGGCTCATAGCGTGGCCGATGAGGTACAGGGAGCAACCATCACCTACCTCTGGTCGCGCCCCCTGACGCGCTGGGCGTTGCCCCTCGGTAAGCTCCTTGCGACGCTGGCTGTGACCGCCCCAGCCCTCCTGCTCTCACTTCTTGGCTGCTATTTAGCCGCCATGCTGCCAGAGGGCGGTGCTGTGTTTTCCCAACTAGGCGGGCTCTTCAGCGCGCTCATGGCGCTGCTCGTTGGCGTGTTTTATTATGGCGCCCTCACCGCCGCCTTTGGCGCCATCGTCACCTCCCACACCTTCGCAGTGATCGCCATCTATGTTTTGGCCGTGGACATCGGCCTAGGCTTTGTCCCTGGCATCATGAAGACCGCCTCCATGGCCACGCACCTTCTGGCCATCGCGGGGCTCTACAAGCCACAGCAGGGGCATTTTTCGTCTGACCCTGAGCTCTCCTTGATGATCTCTCTGCCCATCGTGCTGGCAGTGAGCCTGGTTTGGCTGGTGGTGGGGCTCACTGTGGCCCATGGCGCGGAGTACCGAATCAGCCGGGAATAACCCAGCGGCGGGCGAAACCTTCGCCGCTGTAGTGAAAACCCAAACCAGTCTTTGGATCTGGTGTGATCATTGCTTTGTGATCCTCATGGATATTCGTGCAGCCGCACGGGGAGGACCTCATGAAGCGGAGTTATTTGGCCCTATGCATCAGCGCTTTGGCGCTGCTCTTTGTGGGCTGTAGCCCAACAGAAGACGCAGACGATGTCACCAGTTGGGGAAACGCTCCTCTCGGTGACTTTGAGGAGTTGGTTGGAAATGCTCCAGAAAACGACACCTTGCCCAATGAGATGAAGGCGGACTTCCCCTACCCCACTCAATTTTTTGAGCTGATCGACTCCCAATCTCCTATCCAAAGCCAAGGTGGCCGTGGAGTATGTTCGATCTTCTCCACGGTGGCACTGATGGAGCACCTCTATAACCGAGCAGGCCACGAGGCTCTCGATTTTTCGGAGCAGTTTCTTCAATGGTCTGTGAAATTCAACGATAACACCTACCCCAACACAGGCGGCTCGAGCCCCACGGCCAACCTGAGGGTCATCCACAAATATGGTATCCCCCTCGAAGAGGCCTGGCCCTATGAGAGCTTCGCCTGGACCTCAGTGCACGATGAAGCATGCGCCAAGGTCTCTTGCACTACAGGATCCGA
Source organism: Deltaproteobacteria bacterium (assembly GCA_019314525.1). Lineage (GTDB taxonomy): Bacteria > Myxococcota_A > Polyangia > JAFCZD01. The sequence continues at coordinate 1,234 of JAFCZD010000852.1, read as the reverse complement.
GTGCGACACAGGCATCTGCAAGAGCGGGAAATGTGCCCTAGCAAACCGCTGCTACACCAATGGCGAGCCACCAGAGTCAGCGAAAGAGGCCAAGCAATATTTCCTGCCAGAGGGCCGCTACATCAACACGCGCTCGATCAAAGACCACATCTATTTCAAAAAGACCGCTGTGGTGGTGGGCCTGGATTTCTTCTACCAGTCCTGGAACCACCGCCGCTCCGCCCTGCCGACCAATCGCAGCAACTGGAGCCAAGGCTACGTGCTCGCGCCTAATAGCGAGGATGTGGTGGAGAGCCACAAACAGCGCGCGGGCCATTCGATCCTGCTCATTGGCTGGGATGACGAGCTGGAAGTCGCGACCCGCGACGCCGAAGGCAACGTCGTCTTGGACGAAGAGGGCAACGCAGTGAAAGAGCGCGGGTTCTACCTATTCAAGAACAGCTGGGGCGACGATAGCTTTGGCGTGCACAACCCCCACGGTGCGGGTTATGGCTTCATCTCGCGCAAATACGTCGAGAAATATGGCCGAGGAGCGCGCATGACCGAGCTGCCCGAGCCTCCTGCTGGCCCCCAACCCACCACCTTCGAGGCCAGCTTCAACGGTGTCGTCGAACACGATGAGATGGTGAAACATTCCGTGGACGTGGGCAGAAACGCCACCCACATCAAGGTGGAGATGACGGGCGATAACGACGCCGACCTCTACACAAAATTTGGCGGCGATCCTACCGACGCCGACCATGACTGCCGATCCTACCGACGCCGACCATGACTGCCGCCCCTATCTCGGGGGATCCACCGAGACCTGTGAATACGAGTCCTCATCCGAAGACACCCTGACCATCGGCGTCTTTGGCTGGGCCGATGAGGCGTCCACTTACCAGATCAAGGTGACCTGGGAGAATGCGGACAGGTAGGTCTCTTCTGTCCAGAAAAGACGAGCGAACTCGGCAGACGTCTAATAGTCAGCGTGGCCAATCTTAAGCTTCACGCCGCCCTGGGAGTACACACAGAGGATGTCATCATTGGGCAAAGCGTAGAGCGCAGGCCAGTACGTGGCGGGGGCGACCACGAACATGGCTGGGCCCTGCCATGCTCCCACGCCAGTAGCGGGAGCATGCACTGAGGCGACCACCTTCATCGCCGAGTAGTTGGGCCAATCGACCTGGGGCGAGTCTTCGTCGGTCATGAACGAAACGAGCGTTTGGCCATTTCCCAGCGCAACGATATAAGG
>JAFCZD010000851.1 GCA_019314525.1 Deltaproteobacteria bacterium | reverse complement strand
TTGGCTGCCCTGTTGAACGTGCGAGTGCTTTGCACTAAGTTTGCGCGCCATATAGAGGATCGGATGAAACAACTACCAGAAATCGACTATCAGGTGCTCAAGGCTCTTGCCGAGAAGACCGAGCCCATCGCCCTCGACCAGCTTGCCGCTGAGCTAGAAATAGATCAGGCCAAGGTGGCGGCGGTCTGCCTTTCTCGCGTCGAAGCGAGCGGTGAGATCGACGTGGCGGAGCAGGTCCACCACGAACTGAAGCTTGGCAACAAGGGCCGCGAGCTGGCTGGCAAGGGGCTCCCTGAGCGGGCGATTATCGAGGCCCTGCACAAGGCTGGCGGTGCCGCCGAGCTCACAGAGCTGCCAGAGCTCACAGGCCTCGAGCAAAAAGAGGTGGGTCAGGCCCTGCGCTGGCTGAAGCAGAAGCATTGGGCCAAGCAGGACAAGAGGAACATCGAGCTGCTCGACGGAGGGCGCGCCGCCCTCGAAAAGGGTCCCGGCCATGATGAGAAGCTTGTGGCCACGCTCTCAGAGCTGGGCACCCTCTCTGACGATCAGCTGACCACCCATGCCATCGATCTTTCGTTGGCTCGTGAGCTCCTTTCGGGTCGCAAAGGCTTGGTGGACGAAAAGGAGCGCAAGACGCGCAAGGTGGCGCTCTCCGCCGCCGGACGGAAGTTGATGGCCGAAGGGGTTGTGCCGCGGCGAGAGATCAACCAGCTTACCTCCGAGCTGCTGCGCACAGGACAGTGGCGCGAGACGGACTTGCGTCCCTATGACGTCAAGCTCGAGGCGCAGCGCGTGCGGGCAGGCAAAGAACACCCGCTGGTGAGCATCTTCCAGAAGACGCGCCGTGTCTTCTTCGAGCTGGGCTTCTCTGAGATCGCTAGCTCTTACGTCGAGTCGAGCTTCTGGGACTTCGACGCGCTCTTCCAGCCCCAAGATCACCCCGCGCGCGACATGCAGGATACCTTTTATGTGGGCCGGCCCAAGGAGGCCACGCTGCCCTCGCCAGAGCTGGTGGATCGCGTGCGTCGCACCCACGAAGATGGCGGCGACACGGGCTCTGTGGGCTGGCGTTACCGCTGGGACTCGCAGCTCGCCCAACGCCCTGTGTTACGCACCCACACCACGGCCGCGACCATTCGCGCTCTGGCCCAAGACCCAAAGCCTCCGCGTAAGGTCTTCGTCGTGGGGCCCGTTTTTCGGCGCGAAACCGTCGACTACAAGCACCTCCCCGTCTTCCATCAGGTGGACGGTGTCATCATCGACGAGAAGGCGACCTTCGCCAACCTCCTCGGCACCTTGAAGGCCTTCTACCAGAAGATGGGCTTTTCCCGCTTCCAGTTCCGTCCCGCGTTCTTCCCCTACACCGAGCCCAGCGTGGAGATCTTCGTCTGGCTCGAAAAGAAGAAGGATTGGGTCGAGATGGGGGGCGCCGGCATGTTCCGCCCCGAGGTGACCGAACCTTTGGGCTGCACAACACCTGTGCTCGCCTGGGGCCTGGGCCTCGAGCGACTTGCGATGTTCAGCTACGATTTGTCCAACATCAGCGAGCTCTATCGTGCCCGCTTGACGTGGCTCAAGGAGACGGGGCTATGCCGGTAATCGGAATCCCAGTGAGCATGCTACTGGAACGCGTCGCGACCAAGCTCAACCCCGACGAGCTGGTGGAGCATTTGCAGCATTTGGGTTGTGACGTCGAGGGTTATGCGACGTTGAGGCGTTATCGCTGCGATCGTTGCGACAATATCCTCGAGATCACCGCCACGGAGAACCCCCCTGTGGTCTGCGATCGTTGTGGAGTCGACTATCGCCAGCACGAAGGCCTGCGCGTGGAGCTTGGTGAGAGCGACGTGATCCGCATGGAGTTGCTCGCCGTGCGCCCCGATATGTTCGACCCTGGAGGGCTCGCGCGTGTGCTGCGCTCCTACCTCAAAGAAGAGGAAGCGCCGAGCTACACGCTCTCACCTCCCCGCTATGAGGTGAAGGTCGACCCACGCTTGGCTGACGAGTCGAGCTTCAGGCCAAGCATTGCTTGCGCCATCGTGCGTGGCATCAAACTCGACGACGACGTGATCAAGGTGATCATGAAGCTGCAGGAGAACCTGCATTGGGCCCTTGGACGCGATCGCAAGCACGCCTCTATTGGCGTCTATGATCTGGCCACCCTCGAAGGCTCGAGCTTCGAGTACCGTAGCGTTGGCCCCGAGGAGCTGCAGTTTACGCCCCTGGGTTACGACACCACGGATGAGGCCCAGCAGCTCACCCCTCAGCGCGTCCTCGAAGAGCACACCAAAGGCAAGGCCTACGCGCGGCTGCTCAAGGGATTCACACGCTACCCGCTGCTCTGTGACGGCGCAGGCCACGTGATGAGCATGCCGCCGATCATCAACAGTGAGCAGACCCGCATCCGACGTACCACCGAGGGCTTCTTCGTGGACGTCACAGGGAGCCAGGAGCGCATCGTCAACAAGGCCCTCAATATCCTTGTGACGAGCTTGGCCGAGCTGGACCGCTCGGTGGAGATCGAGCAAGT
>JAFCZD010000850.1 GCA_019314525.1 Deltaproteobacteria bacterium | reverse complement strand
CCCACGAGACCCCACCCGAGATCAGCGCGTCAGTCTTAATCCATACCCGACCAGCGCCCACACGTTTGTCTGTGAGGAAGCCGCTGACCTTGCCAGACGTGAAGGTGATAGTGGCCCCACCAACCCCTGGGAAGCCCACGACGTAGAGTTCGTCCCCCGGGATCAACGTCGACGAGTCGCCAACCTCCACCACGTTGGGCCAATTGATGGGCGTGGTCAACGGTCGGCCCTGCATATCGGACTCACATTTGATGATCGCCAAATCGAGCTTATGGTGACGAATCGCCCGCCGTGGATATGCGATACACACAGGCGTGGGCGCCTGGTCAAAGGTGGTGTTGGGCGCCACGGCGATGGCGTCGAAGAGCTTGCCGCTTTTTGCGTCCTGGACCACGTGGTTATTGGTGAGGATCAATCCGTCGGCGCTGATGATGCTGCCCGAGCCGTGTCCGCGCTGCACGTAGCGGCCACCTTGGCGCACGAGGACGCGCAACTGGACGACGGTCTTCATCACCTTGAGGCGCACCGGGCGTGGCATGCCCGTTTGAGCTTCAGCGACTCCCAAGCCTCCCACAAGCAAGGCCGTGATCGCCATGATGAAAGATCTCTTGCTCTGCCCCATCTGCCGCTCCTTCTGCGTCGTGGGGATGCTAGCGCGTTCCCTTGGCGAGATCGACCTCCCCCGCTTGCCCAAGCCCTCGCCATGCACTATCACCCCCTCGAGGTGACCGTGGAAAACGCCAAGGCTTCGCTCCCAAAATTACGCAGACGACTGCTCAAGGCCATGGGTCAGGCCATCGAGGATTTCACCCTCATCGAAGCTGACGATCGCGTACTGGTAGGCCTCTCCGGCGGCAAGGACTCCTACACCCTGCTTCTGCTGCTGCTCGAGCTGCAGCGCAAAGCACCTGTGCGCTTCGAGCTGGTCGCCGCCAACCTCGACCCAGGCTATGACACCTATCAACCTGAGGTGGTGCAGGCCTTCGCCAAAGAGCAAGGCGTCGAGATCCACATGCTCAAGGCACCTATCCGCGAGATGATCGAGACCAAGCTCGCTCCAGGTGACGTGGCCTGCCCGCTCTGCGCGCGCATACGCCGTGGCACGCTCTACACCCTGGCCAAGAAGATCGGCGCCAACAAGCTCGCCCTTGGCCACCACCTCGACGACGCCCTCGAGACCCTGCTGATGAACCTCTTCTATTCGGGTTCTCTACGCTCCATGCCACCCAAGCTCGTGCGCGACGAGGGTCCTCCCACGGTGATCCGCCCGCTCTGTTACGCCATGGAGCGAGATATTGCTGCATTTTCAGTGGCCCTCGAGCTCCCCACTATCCCCTGCGCCAGCCCGAGCTGTGGCAGCGACGAGGGGCGCCGGCAGGTGATCAAGGGGGTGCTGGCGCAGCTCGAAAGCGAGCACCCAGATCTCAAACACCAGGCGCGCAAGGCGCTCTGCAACGTGGATCCACGCTTCCTCTTCGACCGCGAACTCCTCGCACGCATCACCCCCTCCAAAGAGCCTGCCTAACTCAGCTCGACAGCATGGAGCCTGGATCCTAGACTGCCCCCTGCACGCTGTGGAGGTGCTCTATGAAGTCCAGGCTTACTCTCCTTTCTCTCTCTTTCGCGCTGGCCATGCTCATGGGCGCTTGCGCCGACACCGAGTTCCAGCCAGGCGTCACACACGACGCCTCTCCCTTCGGGGGCTTCGACTTCGCCCTCTCCCTCGACGGCCAGCAGAGCTGTGGCGAGGTGATCGACCTCGTCTTCGTGCTTGACGTCTCCAGCTCCATGACGCGCATCCTCGACACCTTGGAGCGCGAGATCGATCGTGTGGTCACCGCCTCTAACGCCCTCGCCGAGGATTCACGCTTCGGCCTGGTGCCCTTCGTCGACAACCACGTCATTGACGCCACCGGCCCCCTTGAGGGTGGAAAGGTGCACATCGCCGCGGCGACGCTACAGGCCGCTTTCGCCAACTATCGCGACATCTACACCGCCTACAATATCAACCCGGCCGATGGCCCCACGGGGCCCCAGATGCAAAACCCCATCTGCGAGGAGAACGCTCTGGACGCACTCTACGCCGCCGCGGAGGAGTTCCCTTGGCGCGAAGGCTCCACACGCGTGATCATCGTCGCCACCGACGACACCTTCCTTGAGCGACCGGATAACTATGGGGACAAAGACGGGGATGGGGATACAACAGACCTTTTCTACCCGCGAGAGGGCGACTACCCCGCCCTGCGCACCCTCGCCGAGACGAAGACACTCCTGCGCGCCAACAAGATTCGTGTCTTCTCTTTTTCGTGGCCTGCCAGCGCGGGACTGTCCACCTGTGGCACGGGGCGCCGCCTGCCCGCGGCCTTCGCCGGTGCAGGCTGGAACATGGAGTACAAGGGGCAATCCACCTTGTCAGACTCCACCGATGGCAAGGACTTCGACTTAACGCAGATCTTCGGCGGCCAGATCTCCCTCACCGAGACCATCAACAATGTGGTCCTCGAGAGCCGCTGTAACCCCATCAAGTAGCCTTT
>JAFCZD010000849.1 GCA_019314525.1 Deltaproteobacteria bacterium | reverse complement strand
ATGTAGTGGCGCGTTTCCTGGTTCACCTCGCCTGTCGTCGTGTTCTCGCGAGTGGCGGTAATCTGCACCAGTGCCTGGAGTTTCGTCCAGCGTTCGGCTGCAGGGACCCAGGGCTCAAAGCCTGTGAGTACCTGCGCCACGCGTGTTTCAACTCTGCCATGCCCCGCGTCGACCTGGGTATGAGTCGTGACCTGAGGTGGCGGCACCTCGTCTACTGTGCGCTGCCGTTGGTCCGACGCCTCGCCGAAGGCCTCTTGGACTTGGGTGTGCAGATTGCTCTGGTTTCCCTTCAGGGCAAGCAAGTAGTCGCCGCCGCCCTTCACAATCTTGTTCGCGATCTTTACCTGCGTCCCCATCGCGTCGATGGAAACCAGCGCGCCTTGTAGGTCGAGCAGATCAAGCAAGGCCGGGATGGCGACGATCTCGTTAGACTTCTCATCCGTAGCGACTTGTCCCAACACCAGCCCGGCCTCACACAGCAGCGCATGGACCATGTGGAGCGGTTTTTTTCCAGAAGGCTTGTCTCCACTACGGCGATGTGTCTGACCGTCAATCGCGATTTGTCCTTCGAAGCCAAGAACGGAGAAGACCTGCTGCATCCACTCGTGAAATGCCATTCGGAACGAGATCGGATCAAGGGCGGCAAAGACCCGCAAGAAGACGTCTTGGCTGGGCGTGCCGTGGGGCAGGCGGAGGAAATCAGAGAGCCAATCACTCTCCTTTTCACCCCAGTCTTCCAGTGCCTCTGCATCGTCGCAGCCACACATGCAGCCAAGCACCGCGATGGTCAAAACATTGATGATTGGATGGCGCAGCCCTTTGTCATGCCGCGTCTCTTCGACGACCGACAGGGCCCGGATCAAGCTCTTCAGCAGTGCCTTCGCTGGCAGCACCTGCGCCGCGCTATCCACCTCATCCACCGTACGCTTCGACATCTTGCACCTCCTGTCGAAGCACTGGGCTCCGACACAAAGTGAAGATCATGATCCGGGGGTTCGGTCAATGTTTTCAGGGCGCAATGCCCAACTCGATCGAGTTGGCGGCTCAAGTGATGCAAGCTCAAAGCGGTGAGCGAGGTCCAGCCGAGGGCCTGTCGTTCCCACTAATCGAGCCCCATGGCAGCGTGCGCCGAGTGCTGGGCCCATCAAGAGGCCAGAGCGGTCGGCGCGAGCGGGGCGAACACCACAATCGAATTGACTGGCGACTCCCTGCGCCAGGGATACGGAGGGTTTAGTCGGCCGGTTGCGGCCGACCGCAGCGAAGCGGAGCCCGGAGAAGCCCGGTCGGGGCCCCCTTTGGGGGACCCGAGGCGCCCAGATCCAAACGGCTCTGCTACTTTGCGATCACCCTGGGCCAGGTGGGCAGTGGCCAGGTGGGCATGGATTGTTCAGCGTGAGATGGGTGGGAGGCGACGCAGCAGGCTGCAGGCGCGCTCGTAGCCCCCCTGGCAAGCCCGCTGTAGGAGCTTGACCGCCCTGGAACGATCTGGAAGCAGCGGCATTCCCTTCAAGAGCCCCACGCCGAGCACGGTGCAGGCCCGGAGGTGTCCGCCCCGGCACAAAGCGCCCAGAAGCCGCTCGGCCTCGGCGAACTTCTGCGTCCCCATACCGTGGTTCCCCAGGGCGAGCACCGCGAGATCCACGCAACGATCCTTGCGCCCCAGGTGGCAGAGCACGGCGCAAGCCAAGGGCGCTCCCACACCACAGGCCCGGGCAAAGCAGCGCTGCTTGTCGTCAAAACAGTTGCCTAGCCGCCGGCTGGTGATGGACCGCAGCGGGTCGTAGCGCAGGCCGAGCACGATGCACGCCACGAGATCACCGCGACGACAGGCCTTGGTTAAGCGCGACGCGTAGAACGCCAGGAGCCGGCTCTTGGGCACGGGATGGGACGCCCGGGCCATGGGCGTCCCCTGCCCGCTCAGGGCCAACAAATCCCGGTCCACGCAGCGCCGGGCCACCTTGAATTTGCGACACAGCGCGGCGCAGGCCACCACCTCCACCCGATCACACATTTCGCCGTAGAGGCGTCGCGACCGGGCAGGATCCTTTTTCACCCGTCCGAGATAGCCGGTCTCGTGCCACAGTCCCAGACGGTAGCAGGACCAGCGGTCCCTGGCGCACTTCATCCACCCCTCGGGAGTACACATGCGCCGCGCTGGCTCGCAGGCGCGCATGAGCACCGACGGATCCCGGGGTTTGACCTCGGGCCGCCCGCAGCCGGCTCCCAACACCCAAATCGCCGCCAGGGTCCACATCCACCAGAGTCTTGGCATAAGCCAAGCCTAGCGCGGAGCCTTCCGCCGGGCAACACCCCTCCCTAATCGCTGTCGAGCACCTCACGCACCCGTACAGAAAGCTGATGGTTGGTGTATGGCTTGGCGATGAACTCAAGACCCTCATCGAGCACGCCGTGATGAGCAATGACGCTCTGCGAATACCCCGACGTGAACAGCACTTTTATGCCGGCGCAGATCTCGGCTATCCTATTTGACAGCTCCCGACCGTTCATGTGAGGCATGACCACGTCGGTGAGCA
>JAFCZD010000245.1 GCA_019314525.1 Deltaproteobacteria bacterium | reverse complement strand
TGGGCCGATAGCACCAAGAGGCCGTTGACGGTGGCGTTGGCGGTGGGGCTGAGGATCTGCACCTGGGGGGCAGTGGTGTCCGGAGCCGGTTGCTCAACTTGAACCAGGACGTCGCCACCTGAGGCATCACGCAGCCAGTCCAAGGCGACGTCGACGCGTGAATGGGTGGAGAGGATCTCGCAGTTCTCTGGATGCACCCAAGAGGCAACACCATAGACGAGCTCAACGCCTTCGTCTTGCATCAAGGCGGGGCCTCCAGAGTCCCCGACACAGGTGCTACCCTCGCCGTCGCCGCTGCCCTCGAGGAAGATTTCGTGGGACGCCATGGCGGAGATGGTGTTGACCGCTCTGCGCTTGGCATAGTCGGGCGATACCTCATCGAGGTAGGTCGCCCCGTGGCCCACGATGGTGATTTGCGTGCCTATGGCGGGCATCTCAGTGGCAAGGGGTCGAGGAGAGATGGACGGCGCATTGTCTAGGCGAACGATGCCGATGTCGAACTCGAGGTGGTCGACGAACATCGGGTAGGGATAATCGTCAGGCAGGGGCTTGAGCGTGTAACCCGGATGGCTGGCCCAGGAGGCGCTGCCATAAGCTTGCCCGTCGAGGAACGCCTCAATGGCTGTCACGTCTTCTAGACAATGCGCCGCTGTGAGCAAGGTGCGTGGGCCCACGAGCGTGGCAGTGCAGGCACCGACGAGGCAGGTCTTGCCCGAACCATCAGAACAGGGTGCGCCAAGCTCCAAGAGGGCGACTGCTGGGTGACCTGTATCAAGTACACCGTTGGTGATGGTGGCGCTGCGACTGCTGGTCTTGCCCTCGATGGACTCAACTCCGCAGGCAGCGGTGACAAAAAGCAGGATCGGAAACAGACGGCGCATATACTCATAACAATAGCAGGTTTGGTGCCAAGGCTCCTTGGGTCGCCCCTGTAGCGACTGCAATATCTTAGCGACTACGACCGAAAGTTGCTCTATCCTGAAACTACCATGCATAACTGGCAGATGCTCATGCAGGCTGCGGTTGTTGCCCTGGCGTGTTCCGCCTGTGCGCGCACGCCTGGTGTGAGCGACGACAGGGGGCTGCTTGATGGTGATGTCGCCTCTGCCGACGCTGGCGGCCCTGGCGACCCTCTTGATTTTCTCCCCTCGCATGTGGGTCTTCGCGCAGCGTTTGAGGATGGCCTCGGGTCCCTCGTGGTGGGCGCAGATGGGCACCTCTTCTGGGTGGTTGACAGCACAACAGGGGCCATCACCTCGTACGTGGACAGCAGTATGGAGTCTGCTCGGGTGGTGAGAGCCCCGGGACAGGGCACGCTAAACGGTGTGCGCTTTGGGAGTGTGGCCATCGCGGACGGGCGGTCTTTGGGCACGTTCACTCTTGCAGGGTTCGAGGTCTTGCCGGCGACCACCTGCGTGATCGTCGGTGACCGTCCCGCGGTCTTTTTGGTGTGGGAAGACATCCTCATCGACGGCTTCATGACTGCTGGAGCGGATCGGATCCCCAACCTTCGTGGGCCTGGACCCGGTGGTTATTGGGGTGGCACAAACGGCGGTTCCAGCGGTGAGGGCCCCGGTGCAGGGTCCCCAGGAGCGGGTGGTTCCTTTGGTGGCCTGGGCGGGAAAAGTGGAGATGCTGCTACGCCTGGTCTCGTCTATGGCGATAGCGTGCTGGAACTCTTGGAGGGTGGGTCGGGTGGAGGAGCAGGGAGTAAGGCGGATGCGGTGGCGGGCAATGGAGGCGGCGCGTTACAGCTGAGCGCACGACGTAGCATCGTGGTTGGGCTCTCGGGCATGCTCGACGCGGGCGGCTCTGGTGGGCGTGGCACCTATCAATCCGCTGGCGGGGGTGGTGGCAGCGGAGGGGCGCTATTCCTAGAGGCGCCAAAGGTAGAAATCACGGGCTTCGTTGGCGCAAATGGGGGCGCAGGTGGGCAAGCAGAGGGGCCTTTTGGCTCTCATGGAGAGCCTGATATCGTACCAGCCCCGGCAAGCCCAACGGAGGGTCGTTCAGGCGGCGGCGGAGCGGGCAGCGGTGCTGGGGGTTGCGCAGGTGACGGCGCTGATGCAGATATTGCGGGGGGCGGTGGAGGGGGCGGCGGGCGAGTCGTCATCCGTACCTCGTCCGACAAGGAGCACTTGACTCTCGGCGTAACCCCTACCCTCTCTTCAGGCCTCTATTCCGTGCTTCCTCTGAGCGAAAGCTAGTGTCAACGCGTTACACGGCCCCGTACGAGAGTGAGCATGGGGCGGCTCAATCCCATCGCGCCCCGCTTAGATAGTTGAGCATTCCACCTGTCGAGCCCGTCTCGAATTCTTGAACCGCGATCGAATTCAAGCGATGGGCAAGGTCCTTATCAAGCGCTTTGAGTTGCTCGAAGACGTAGCTGTCATTCTTCTTCAATGAAAAAAGTTTCTTAGGAGGAGGGACACGGGCGCCAGCGACCACCGCTCGGGTTACGACTCGGGGCATGCGCCAGCCTCCCGTCAACGCTCTGGCTTGCCCAAGGGCCTGCTTCCACTGGGTCACAGCCCACGGATAGCCTGTGTCGGCCTGATGCAGAAAGAGATCTGGACCGATCCAAATCATCGAATGCATCAACGCGGGCGCTTCACCTCCCATGGGCTGCTCTTTGCCTGCTGGCTCCAAGGGCCGATAAAACTGCACGATATCCCCCACCTTCCGGCCCTTATTGCGCTCCGCTCTATGGGAGCGTGGGTCGAGATGCTCCGCGGCCAAGCTCTCGGTCTTCAAGAATTTCAACCGCCCAAATTCATAGTCTGCGATCAGCGGATCGATAAAGAAGAGCGGCGTCACGTTTTTTGAGGTGTGGGTATGGAAGCTTCGCAAGCCAAGATACGCTGTGGCGTGACAGTTGGTACCAAGGCGGATCTTCGTGTTCATGAAGAGGCTGGGATCAACGGACCGATTGACCGCGATGGGTTCTGCTATGAGCTGCTTGCCCACCAAGTCGCGAAGATGCTTAGGCAAGAAGTCTATCAGCGCGTAATCGCGCCGGGGGCTAAAGGCCCCATCGGTGTGGTTTCCGTAGGCCCTTCGCAGCCGGGAGAATTGCTTCGCGTTCAACTTCCCAAAGGATACTTCGGTGTGCCAAAGGGTCGAGGGCGGCGGCTTTCGGAAGCCATCAAAGGGTTCTTTGAATCCAACCAAACTATAGCGTTTCGCCGAAAAAGGGATGTCCTTCACGGTGTCGGGGAGGTGAACATCGAGGTTATGGCGCAAACGATGTTCTCGCCGTTGCAAGGGCTTCAAGGTCACCGAGAAGCGCGTTCGATCTGTGGCTGGGCACCGGAGCTCCGCTTGCGCGGGAAGGCTGACCAGAAACCCGAAAACGAGCACTGCGATGAATGGCGTTCTAACCACAGCTCGTCCCTCTGCAGCTCCCGTACCAAACGAGCGACGGGATCTTCCTCCTCGAATAGGCTGTTAGGAGGGGTTGGCTGAGGTGCGAGGGCCCGCTCCTGATATCATCTTTCCCCCGTCATTGCCCAACAATCGAAGACCGCTCTGACTAGAGCTGCCAGGCTCTGCTCCTTCAACCCCACCTAAACCGCTAGAATGCCAGGGCTCACTGCTGGCACGTTGCCTGCTAGGTCCCTCCACCTGGAGGTTTCCATGCGACACTTGCTCCTGCTCTCGCTTTCAGGCTTCGCTCTGCTCTCCACGCCAACCCTCGCCAACGCTGAGGGGACGCAGACATCTCGCGTGACGCTCAAATCGCCCTACTCCTTTGGGGGGCGCCTGCTGCTCAAGCGAATGCAACGTCTGAACACCCGCACGCGAGCTCCCCAAGCCGAGCAGGTGATGAGCAACGCGATCATCGGCGTCGAGCGCCTGATGGCAGACGCCCAGCCAAAGTGGCCCACCAAGCTGGAGTGGCGGCAGGGTCCGGGTTATGAGTCCATCAAAGCCACGCGCCGTGATGGCGTGCTCTCGAGTCATCGCGTTGTGCTGCGCCCTGAGCGGTCTGCTGTGCGCACCGTTGATGGCAAGAGCAAGACCCTCGACCTGCGCGCCCGCGTGGATGCGTCCAAGCTCATCGCCCTCGCCCAGAAAAACCCACTGCTGGCTGGAGTGCCCAAGAGCACGCTCAAGGAAGCACGTTATATGCGCTTCACCATCACAGAGGGTTCACGCGGCTTGAGCTTCTACACCGATGGTGGGCAGGAGCTGAGGTTCGATGGCGACGCATCAGCCCATGGAGCCAACCTCTCGGCCCTGGCGTTCACACGCATCGCCAAGGCCGCGGAGGTCACTTCACGGCATAAGGTCGCGAAAGGCAGCTGGCTCGACACAGGCTCCTTCCTGGGCAGGCTCCACACCAAGCAAGAGATCTCGGCGCTCGTGAACACCATAGAGGCCACGCGCAGCAGCGCCGCGGCCAGCGTGCTCACTGGCAAGGGTGTCGCTGGCGGCGAGTTGGTCCGGATACAGAAGGTGCTCGACAACGCCACCTCTGCAAACCCTGTGCGCGTCACCCATCGTAAGAGCGCAAAGGGCGAGGTCTTGAAGGTCCGCTCTGATGTCGAAGGCAAGCATGTGGCCCTCGCGGTCTTTCCCCACGGGTCTGCGATGGTCTCCCGCGAGAACAGCGGAACCCTCAATGTGATGGAGTTGCGCGCCAAAGTTGCGCCGGGATCCCTGGCGACGTTCTTGAAAGCTAAGGGGCTGTTCAAGGATCCCTCCATGCTCAAGCTGCTGGAGAGCGCAAAATATCTGCGCTTCGAAGGCTACGGGGAAGGCAAAGGCTCCTTCTCCTTCTACTCAAGCCCCAACGAGCGGCTCTACCACGAGAGCCGGCAAGTCAAGATGTCAGGCACCCCCCGCGACTTCGTGCGCATGGTGAAGGGTGCCCGGGAGATCTCCAACGACCTTGATGTCATCACTGGGGAGTAGCTATGCAAAGTAGCAGCCACTACGCCGAATGGTGCTCCGCGGAGGTTGCGCCCCCGCCCCCGCGCAGGCGCCGAGAGCGTTTTTCGTGATACATGGCGCGGTCAGCCTCTTCCATCAGCCGATGCAGCGATCTGCCCTCACTCGGCCGAAATGCCACCATGCCGACGCTGAGTGAGAGTTCATAAGGGGTCCGTTGCGTGCTGTTGACGCGCTCGAGGGCCAAGGCGAGCCGCTCTCGCGCTTTCACGCACTCTGCCTCGTCGGCCTGGAGCATTAAAACCACGAACTCATCGCCACCTAGGCGTGCGACGATGTCGGTGTCGCGAAAGATTTCGAGCAGAAGCTCTCCGATGCGTTGTAACGCCGCGTCACCCTCGTTATGCCCGTGTACGTCGTTCAACTCTTTGAAGGCGTCCACGTCGATGAAGAGCAAGCCAGCTTCATCGCGCACCCTGCTCTGCTGGGACAAGAGCCTCGGCGCGAGAGAGAAGAAACCCCGACGGTTGCGCAAAGACGTGAGGGGGTCGTGGTAGGCCGCCTCCTCAGCAGCAAAGAGCTGCAAGCCGCGCCTCCGGAAGACCCGCACAAAGAACGCGATGATCGTCATGCCCAGCAGCCAAATGACCGAGAGCACCACAACGGCGTTGCGCTCCTGGGTGGCGCGCATTTGCACAAAGGGCTGCGCCCCGGTGGTGATGCTCAGGCCCCCGCGCACCGCCCCGAGAGGTTCTTGGGCGTGGCAGGACAGGCAGCTCTTCTCCGTCACCATGGGTGCCATGAAGCGATATTCCTTTTCGCCCAAAAAGCCCGAGTAGGCCCCTGAGCCGCGCTCGAAGCCCTTGAGAACAGAACGCTCCCAGGCGCGAGGAGCGTTTTGGGGGCGGAGGGGGTGCAGGCTGGTCAAGTGCACCAGCACCCCTTCTCGTCGTTTACTGATCAACTCGGCGGCTTGGCGCGTCATCAAAGAGGGGTTGACGAGCATCAACTCCCGCCCCTTGTCATCATGGATCACGCGCTTGTGGGCTGGGAGGTGGATGTTGGGTCTTGCGGCGTCGCTGGTGGGGATATAGACGCCTCCATGCTGTGAGGCCCAGCGCCTGAAGTCGGTGATGGTGTTGAAGAGGGTGCGCGATTGGTGCAGGGCGAGGGACTCCGCGCTGCGCTCGGCGACGCGAAACGCGTATCCCCCCACGCCCACCATCAGCGCTGACCACACCACGACAGCGCTCACCACAGCGGCCAACTCTCGCCGACTTGTTACCAACCCGCCCAAATGCATGAGCCTAGGGTAGCACCTTCCAATACGAAAAATGAATAGAGCAGGAAATGTAGGCCTTTATGCGAACTTGCTTTGGCGTCGTCACAGTCATCTGACACGCTTAAGGGCCATGACCATGAAGGCCCTCCTCCCCGCCCTTGGTGTGACGCTGGCGCTCGCCTGCCTCAACACAGGCTGCAAAAACATCGCGGGGTATGATAGCGCCGATGGCGACGGCCCACGAGACGCCCTTCGCGAGGACACGAACCCCCTGGACACGGATGGTGGTGTCGTGGACTTTGACGGCAGGGATGGCGCAAGCGGCGATCAGGATGCTGTTATTCCTCTGCGCCCTGGTCAACTCGTCACCGAGGGTGGCTGGGTTTGGGAACATCCTCTCCCCCAAGGCAACACGATCCATGCCTTCTGGGGCAGCGCTGACAATGATATCTGGGCGGTGGGCGCGCACGGTGTCGTGCTGCACTACGATGGTACGCTTTGGTCTGCTGAGCAGGTGCCCCGCTGGGATGTCGACATGGATCACCCCACGCTCCTTGGTATCTGGGGAGCCGATGCATCCAACGTCTGGGCTGTAGGCACGCAGGGTGCCGTGTATCGCTGGCAGGGTGGCCGCTGGCAGAAGGCCTCCAGCCCCACGCAAGAGACCTTGCGCGGCATCTGGGGCGCAAGCGTTACGGAGATACATGTGGTGGGCGATGGCCCCACCTGGAGCCGCTTAGACGGCACCGAGTGGACCTCGCTTCCTGGAAGCGCCAAGGCACTCACCCTCCCACTTCACGCCATTTGGGGCGATGCCCCTACCAATGTCTGGGCTGTTGGGGATACCAACGTCGCCTATCGCTTTAACGGCAGCGAAATCTCCCCCCTCAATAGTCCCATGAAAAAACTGCGGGCGGTCATCGGTGATGATGGGGGAAACCTTTGGTTCGGGGCCGAAGCCGCCAATGCCCAGCTCCGTCACTTCGACGGCACCAACTGGGACATCATCGACTTCGGCACCTGGGACCAGTTCAACGTGTTCGGGTTTGTGCGTAGTGGATGGGGAGATAAGGATGACGTCTTCGCCTTGGGCACCCCCCGCCTCGACACTCGCACCGGCGCCGCCGTGCAGAAGGTGAGCGGCGCATGGGTGGCACTCCCAGACCCTCCCGCGCAAAGCCTCATCAGCGGGTGGGGCCTTTCCAACGGCGACCTGATCGCCGCTGGCGATGATGGCGTGCTGCTGAAGCACAGCCCCAAAGGCTGGTCTTATCTCGGAGCCGTTTCCCAGAAGAGGATCCATGACACCTTCCAGCCTCCCGACGGGCCGCTGCGCGCAGTGGGCGAGACAGGCACGATCCTGCGCCAGAACAACGATGGAAGCTGGGCGAAGGAAGACTCAGGCACGACGGCGAACCTCTACGCCCTCTGGGGAGCTAGCGCCAACGACCTGTGGGCTGTGGGGAGTAAGAATACGCTCTTGCACTTCGATGGCTCGGACTGGTCCAAAGAGAAGGGGCCGTCAGCTCTGTTGGCCGCGTCTCTGAACAGCATTTGGGGGTCAGGGCCCAGTGATATGTGGGTCACGGCCAATGATGGTGAGGTCTTTCACTTCGACGGCGCGGGCTGGCGTGCTGTCACCACGGGTTCAACTGCGAGGAACTACGCCATCTGGGGCGCGGGGCCAAAGGATGTCTGGCTCGTGGGCAACTTCGCCACCACCTGCCATTACGACGGTGCTCTTTGGGATTGCCAGGCGCGGATTGCCGGAAGCAACGAGACCCTGATGGCTATTGACGGGGTTTCTTCTGATCAGATCTGGGCTGTCGGGGAGACCGGCGAGGTCTTTGGCTACGACGGCACCGCATGGACACCTCAGCTCAACA
>JAFCZD010000848.1 GCA_019314525.1 Deltaproteobacteria bacterium | reverse complement strand
CCCACCAACAACCCTTTTCGTCGTTACCCGGTCGTCGGCTCGTTACTCTCGGGCTGTCTTTTTCTGGGCTGTCTGCTGTTGGGCGCCGCGCCCCTTGGCTGCGCCCATGCCCCTTGGGCCGAAGCGGGAACTTCCGACCGTGACGGGGATCGCATCAAGGACTCAGACGACCAATGCCCTAACGAGCCTGAGGATGAAGACGGCTTCGCGGACGAGGACGGCTGCCCCGACAACGATAACGACGGGGATCGCATCTCCGACGTGCACGACCTCTGCCCGAACGATCCCGAGGATAGAGATGGCTTCGAGGACAAAGACGGCTGCCCTGAAAAAGATAACGATGGGGACAACATTCCCGATGCCCAGGACCAATGCCCCAACGAGCCCGAGACCTACAACGCCGTGAAAGATGCCGACGGCTGCCCCGACAGAGCGGGGGCGCCTCGAGTTGTGCATGTGTGCCCCATCGCGATCATGGACGCGGTGAACTTCGCCAAGGGCTCCGCGCGCCTTCCGCCCAAGACCTCAGCCCTGCTCGACGCTATCGCAAGGGCCATCAAGGAGAACGTGCAGATTGGAACCCTCGAGGTTCGCGGCTACGCGTCCGCCCATGAAGCGCATGGAGAGCACCTCGCCAAGAGGCGGGCGGAGGCTGTGCGCATCGCGCTGCTCGCTCGTGGCGTGAGCACGCTGCTGGTGCCGCTGGTGGGCCCTGCTGGCTCGCTGGAGCAGGACAGCGGCGGCAAGGCGTGCCAAGCGAGGCGTTGCGTGACCTTCCATATCCCTCCCCCCAAGCGCAACAAGTAGCGTGCTACTGCACAGAGATGGTCACCAGCGCGCTGCGCGAACCATCGGGCAGCAGGGCCACCACGCGATGTTTGCCGCGCTTGATGCGCCACGACGCGCTGTAGGGGTAGGGGCTCTTGGCGATGAGGGCGTCGTCGACCATCCAGCGCACCTCCGCCACGGCGCCGCGCACGTTGGCCTCAAGGGGCATGGCCTGGGCGTCGGGGCGCAGATCGGGGTCTATGTGAAAGATGTCGCCTTGGGTGGGGAAGCTGATCTCGATGGCTGGGCCAGCGATCAGCGTGCCTTCGTGCCTCGCGGGCGCTGGGCAGCGAGGCGCGTAGGTGGTGGGCGGCGCGGGGATCTTGCGGCGGCGCGCCCAGCGGCGATAGCGCGACGGATAGATCGTGAAGGGCGCGTGATGCACATGGGAGGCGTTGCAGGCAGGCCCCGCGCGCAGGCCCGTCTTTTTTTCGAGGGCGACCTCCTGATGAAACGCACAGGGTTTCTGCGGCGCAGTGCCGTCGACGAAGAGCTCCTCGCTGCTCGCTGGGCAGCGCGACGTGGCCAGCGCGCCAGAGAGCGGACAGATCGTCGCCTCCACCAGGCCTGCAGGGCGTGGCATGGCATCTTGAGGGCTGTCTTCACCCAGGTAGCGTCGCGCCGCCGTGATGACCTTGGCCCAGAGGGGCCCGGCGCCCGTGACGCCGGAGACGCGCGCCATGGGTGAGCCGTCGAAGTTTCCCACCCACACGCCCACGGTGACCCGGTGTGAAAAGCCCACGGTGAAGTTGTCACGAAAATCTTTGGAGGTGCCCGTCTTCACCGCTGCCCAGAAGGGCACCTCGAGCGGACCGTGGCGTCCGAAGGCCGGTTGCCGGGCGCGAGGATCGGCGAGAATATGGGCGATGAGATAGGCGGCGCGGGGATCGATCACGGGCTTGGCGCGTGGCGTGGACAGGGGGTGGCGCGCACCGTCGCTGCCGCGGGTGGCGCGCAGGCGGCGCATGGGCAGGCTGGAACCTCCGCGCGCGAGGGTGGCGTAGGCCCCTACGAGGTGCTCGAGGGAGACCTCGCCGTTGCCGAGGGTGAGGCCCAGTCCGTAGTGCTTGGCGTTCTGCGTGAGGGCGGCGAAGCCCAAAGCGCGAAGGCGCTCGAGCAGGCGCGGCACGCCTATCTTCCGGGTCACGCGCACGGCGGGGATATTGTACGAGCTGGCCAGCGCCACGCGCAGGCGCACGGGGCCGTGGTAGACGCCGTCGTAGTTTCTGGGCGCGTAGTCGCCGTGCTCGGTGCCAAAGAAGGCGGGCAGGTCTGCCAGCAGCGAGGCGGGCGTCATGCCGCGCTCGAGGGCGAGGGCGTAGGTGAAAGGCTTGAGCGCCGATCCCGGCTGGCGCTTGGCGCGCGTGCCGTCCACCTGGCCGGCGGGCCCGCTGTAGTCAACCGAGCCCACGTGGGCCAGCACCTCACCGGACGCGTTGTGCACTACCAGCACGGCGGCGTTGCTCACGCGCTGCTCTTTCAACGCCGCGATTTGCTCTCGCGCGAGGCGCTCGACCTCTCGTTGCAAAGGCAGCGCGAGGGTGGTCTCGATCACCGTGGCGTCCTTGGCGTGCCCGAGGGCGAGGACGCGGTCTACCAGGTGGGGCGCGCCGAAGGGGTAGCGGATCTTGTTGAGGTCGAGGCGTTCGGCCAGGGCTAGGCGGAGCACGCTCGTGCTCAGCAAGCCGCGCTTGTGCATCTCACGGAG
>JAFCZD010000244.1 GCA_019314525.1 Deltaproteobacteria bacterium | reverse complement strand
ACTCACCAAGCCTCTCCAGGGAAGATTCTCTCCGCAGACTCGTATTTAGGCGAAGCCACGCTTCCAACCGACGAGTTTGCTCAGGAGAGACCCATGAAGAAGCGCGTTCCCAACACTATCGGCCTTTCGCTGGCCTGCGCCGGCCTTCTGTCCCTATCCATGGGCTGCGGCAATGACAATGATGTGTCGTCATCCTGCGTGGAGGGTCAGAGCATCGCCTGTGTCTGCGCCAATGGCCTCCAAGGCGCCCAGGTGTGCCAAGCCAACCAAACCTATGGTCCTTGCAGCTGCTTCAACGAAGAAACGGACGGTGGCGTTACTAGCGACACGACCCACCCTATGCTTGATGGCGCTCTGCCTTTGACCGACGCGTCTGGAACCGACAGGGGTCTTTCCACCGATAGCTCCACAACACCCAAGGCCGACAGCCAGCCCCCCAAGGGTGCGCCCATTTTTCTCTCGTTTGGCTCCAACGTCACAGCGCTCACCTCAGGCGATAGCGTGACCTTCACCACGGTGCTCACAGACCCCAACGGAATCAGCGACCTGATCGGTGGAAACCTGGCAAACCCCGATGACACCATCACCTATGGGGCGTTCGCCACCACCGGCCAAGAAGGCGCCTACGCCCTGACGATCTCCTGGAACGACATCAACCAAACCAAGGCCCTCAACTTCACCACCGAAGAGACGCGTGCGTTCAAGGCGACCTTCTTTGATGTTGGCGGGCTCAGCGTCACTCGCACCGTGGACCTGCGCTTCCACTGCGGGACGACGTCAGCGCTCAACGGCGCGTGCAATGGCGCGTGCCGCGACTTCATCACCATCCAAACGGCTCTTCGCCGACAAGGGCACCTTGTCTGAGTCATGCACTGCGTTCTGCGGGCAATCACCCAATGGAAAATGTGCATCAGCCGAAAAACACCCTACAGGGTACTCTGGCCGCTTTTCCGTGCCAGCGGGCTGCAATGAGACCAAGCTCTACACGGTCCCTATCGCGGGAGCCACCCTCGCTTATGTGAACTGCGTGTGCGCGAATATCGAAAAAACGACCTTCTTTGCCGACACCTGTCAGAAAGAGTGCGCCTGGCCCGCATCAAATGGTGCATGCCAATACACTCAGCTTCTCGCCTACATCGACGACACCGACACCCACCACGAGTTCTCAGCGATAGAATCCTGCGCGACATCCTTCGAAGGCGTGACGACCCTCGACATCGACGCCACGCCCAAGAGCCTCACCTGTAACTGCACCGCGCCTCCCGCCTCTTAGGAGGAGCCAGCCATCAGCCGCGCATCAGCGCACCACCAAGCGCTGGGCTTTGTCTTCGCCGCGGTTTTCTGGGCGGTAATACTCCCAGATCGCCGCGGGGCGCACGCGCACGGCGAGGGCCTGCTGGGTGGCGAAGGGCAGCGAGAACGCGACCTTTGTACCTGGCGCCAGGCCATCGAGGTAGAGCACGGCCGCCCCATCGATCAGTTGCACCTTCTGCACCCGCGAGAGTTTGGCCAAGCCCGCCAGCGTGCCTGGCGATAGGTGCATGCCTGGTGGCAAGGGCACGCTCACCATCACCATGGGCAGCGCCTGCTTGCCACCATTACGTGCCACCACCTTCAGGTTTGCCGTCTCCCCCTTGGCCAAGATCAAGCGAGAGAAGCGCGACCGCACCTCCAACGTCGGTGAGCGAGCCACCACGCGCCGCGCGAAAGGCACAAACGCTCGGCCCACCAAGCGAAAGCGCGGCCTGCCCTTGCCAACAAAACGCAGGGCCACGTGGTGGCGACCCTCAGCGAGAGCACGCGTGAGATCGATATGCACGCCCTTGCCCTTGCCAGCGACGATGCGCTCTCGGGCCGCCCGCCTGCCGTCGACGAAAACGTCAACATGCCCACGCACAGGCGCATCTACTGCGCCATAGCTGAGCAGCGTCTGCAGCGCGAGGATCGTCGCTTGGGTGGTGCCCCACCCACCATGGCGGTCGCGTCGCGCCATCAGCGCGTTCACCATGGGGCTAATCTTATCCAGGGGCGCTCCCGCACGAAGCGACGCCAAGGCCGCGAGACCGGTGGCCTCAAGGTCGGCGCTCGCGCCTGCGCCATAGGTCAAGGTCGACTTTGGGCCGGGGATCAACGCGCCGCGTTTATCATGCCGCTGAGCCTTCCAGAGCCGCGCCAAGAGAGGCGCAAGTTCCTTCTTCTGAGCATCCGTGGATGCAGAGTTCGTCGATGCACGCCTCGCGAGGGCGTCGATGACGAGGGCCAGGGTGTAGGGCTCTTTGATCGTACCGACCCGCGCGCGAAGATAAGCGAGGGCCTTCTCCACAGGCCTGCCGCGAGCGCCGCTGTGCAAGAGCGCCCGCGTGATGTAGGCCGTGCGCCGCACCTGATCGCCCACCAAATGATTGACGACACCATCCCGGATGTTCACAGCGTCTTTCGCCCAGCTGCCATCCTTCTGCTGCCGCGCCAAGATCCACCGCCGCGTGCGCGCGATCAACTTCGGGTCCACATCACGCAGACGCGCCATGTCCGAAAATTCCATCAACCCATAAGCCGTGAGCACCTGATTGGCCGGCGCTCGGCCGAACCATGAGAAACCGCCTCCGGCCACCTCGAAGGTGAGCAGACGCTGGTAGCCCTTGGCGAGGTAGCCTCGAGCCTTCTTCTCGACAGCTGGGCTGCTGCGACGCACCCGACGCAAATAGTCGAGCACCAGCAGGTTGGGGTAGACGGCCGATGACGTCTGCTCAAAGCAGCCATGAGGGCTTCTCAAGATCGACTCCAACCCCTGCATCGCCTGCTGCACAGGCCCCGCGTCGAAAGAAAGACCCACCCGCCCCGTGCCGCTGATGATGCCTGGGGGCAAGGCGAAGGCCATGGGCGCTGTGGTCTCGCCGGAGACCAGGCTCCCTGACACCGCCACGACCTGCTCTGCGCCATCGGGCCGCACGTTGATCTCGCGACGAATGGCGTCTCGTACCACCTTACCCTTTGCGTCGCGCCCCTCAGCCTCTACGACGAGCACACGCCTGCCGTGGCTGCCAAAACGGAGAGGGAAGCGCGCCACCCGCACCTCGTTAGCGCTGAGGGTCAACACCTCGCGCTGAGGGCCTGTGGCCGCGACTCCAGGCGGGAGCTTCAAGGAGAGCTTCACCTGCTGCGTTTTCGCTGTGTGGTTGTGAACCATTACAGCGGCGGTCAACCGATCCCCTGCGCTAACGCGCGGGGGAAGACGAAAGCTCACAAAGAAGGGCTGAAAAACCTGCAAATCAAGCGCCGTGCTACCAAAGAGCCCGCTGCGCGAAGAGGCGCTGGCGAAGAGGCGGTAGGTGGTGATGCCATCAGGCAGACGCACGCTCACCTCGGCGCGCCCGCGCTTATTGGTGATCACCTCGGGCCGCCAAAGGAAGCTCTCGACGAAGCGGGACCGCACCTTGGCTCGAGGGCGATCGCGGTGAGGCGCTAGCACCACGCCGCGCGGGCTCGCGCTGCCACATCTGACAAGTGGCGGCCTGGCCCGGCGCCCTCCAAGACGCCCGCTGCCAGAGCCGTAGCCAACGCCATAGCCGCCACACTCCTTGCAATGCTTGGAGCAACGGTTCATCAAGCAGAGCGCCGCGAGCAGGGTCGTCTTCAGGGGCTGACGATGCAAATCCATGCGCACGTCATCCTTGGTGTCCGCCTTTCCGTCCGGCCCCCAAGACAAGACCTCCTGCTGCGAGGCGAAGAGCCCACCACCATAGCGCTCAAGCACAACGTCGGCGTGATGCTTCACGCGCCAGAGCGTGCCCCAGGGGTCGTAGAGCAACCAACGCTGAGCAAAGCGCGGGTGACGCTGCAGCCGACGCATCAAATCTCGCGGCAAGCGCAGGGGTAAGTCAGCGTGCTTCATCCCCGGCAAATAGATGCGCTTCAGGCCGAGGGCAGCGCGCCTCTTGGTGAGCAGAGCATACAGACGCTTCAACTTCTCCTCGGCGACCCGCCGTGCGATGGACGCAAAGACCAACGACTTGTCCATCTTGCGCAACATCTCAGGGCGCACCACACGACCCCAGGGGTCACGTAGGTCGACCTTCTTGGCGTAGCCAGCGGCCACAAGGCGCGGCACGAGAT
Source organism: Deltaproteobacteria bacterium (assembly GCA_019314525.1). Classification (GTDB taxonomy): domain Bacteria; phylum Myxococcota_A; class Polyangia; genus JAFCZD01. Next base: position 4,778 of record JAFCZD010000244.1, on the reverse strand, counting down.
CACGTCGAAAGACCCAGCCTTTGTTAACCTTCTGCGCTAGGCGCAAGCGGTAGATCGCCTTACGCGCAGCCGCGATCAAACGTGGCGCCTGAGCATTCCAGGCCTCATGACGCGCCCACCAGGGGTCTGTTTCCCAACGGGAAACTTCCGGAGGGAGCACCGCCGAAAGCAAGAGCCGCACCGCGCGCTGGCGGGCGCTGGAAGCGCCCTTGCCACTGTCGCCGAGCCAACTCATGAGGTTTCGCCCACCGGGCTTCAAGGGGAGCTTAGCGCTCTGCAAGCGGGCCCAGCGTGCGAGGGAGAAGAAGAGTTCAGCTGAGTCAGGCTCTCTTTTCACCAAGGAGAGCAGCGCCTTGTCCACGGCGTGCAAGCCAAGGGCGGCCTGCACGGGCTTTCCGCTGGTGCTCTCGCGCACGTTAAAGGTGAGCTTCGCCGTAGCCCCAGGCTCATAGCTCTTACGATGAATCCGCGCCTTGATCTTCAAGGCGGTGGGCGCCTCCACATAGACTGTCACACGGTGGCTGCTTCCAATGCTGCTTCCAATGCTGACCCTGCTTCCTCCAGCGCTACCCCACAGGAGGTTACCGCGGAGGGTGACCAAGCCGCCCATGTCAGCGCTTGGTGTGAAGGTCAGGCTTCCTTTTCCCCCATCAAGTGTTGCCTGCTTGGTGGCGATGATCTGCCCCTCTTTGATCATGTCTACATGCGCGCGTTCGCCGTCCTTGCTGCCCGGGGCGAAGAGGGCCAGCACCACAGGGTGGCCGCTGCGAATCAAGGCTTCTCTGGCCTGAATCACCAAGGGGACCTTCCTGACGGGCAGACAGCGTTCGATGGTACGGCGATGTCCCTGGCCATCGAGCACCCGCGCCTTGAGCGTGACACCTCGGCCTTTTCGACGACCTGCGCTGCAGCTAAGCTTCACTCGCCGACGATAGGTGAACGTCGCCGTGCCCAACGCGTCCAGAGGAGAGCGCGCGATCACCCCCTGGGCATCGCTCAAGACCACCGTGCCGTGCGTCAGGCTCTCGCCTTGGGCTGTGGCAGCGAGCACATGCACGCTGTTGTCTCTCTTATCCAAGAGCGTGCCCCCAGACACCACCATCGCCAGCTTCAAGCGCTGCAGTGTGAAGGGCAACGAGGTGACCGTTTCGCTGCGATTTCCGCTGCGGTCCCACACCATGGCGCGCACATCCACCATGCCCTTGTCCATGGGAAGCAGCGGCTCTTTGGGCAAGCGCAGCGAAAAACGCGCCCGCCCATGGCGATCCGTCATGGTGTGAAGTGTGTTTTGGGTGTTCACGCAGCCGCGAGCACGCGTGGGTGGGCATCGCCAGGTCGAGATCTTCAGCTCCACCCGCGCCTCCTGCACGGGCTTTCCGGTGAAACGCTTGGCGAAAACCTCCCCCACCATCTTCTGTCCCGGTTGGTAGTGTTTACGGGTGGTCTTCAAGGCGACGCCAAAGGTGGGAAGCTCGTAGCGCTTGACCTCGACACTCTTACGACCCACATAGCCGATCTCACCCATCAGCTTCACTTGCAACATGTAGCGGCCGAGGTTCACCTCCTGCGCCAAAGGAAACTCCGCCGAGACGATGCCAAAAGCCGATGTCTGCGCCTCATGGCGCGCAATCGCCGTGCCTCGAGAGTCAAACAACAAGAAGACCAGCTTGCGCCCGGCTACTGGCTTGCGCCCAACGTTACCCAACACCAAGGCGCGCGCGCGGATCGTCTGGCCTGGGCCATAGAGCGGCTTGTCGGTGGTGATCTGCGCCTTGGCCCCGGCGATAATTTGCACCTTCTGCTCTTGCACCGTCCTGCCCCAGCGCGAGCGAGCAACGACCCGCAGCGTCACCTCACCCAGCGCGATAGAAGGCACCACGAAACTCAGCGCCGCCTCACCAAAGCCATCGCTTCGCCCGCGACTAAGCACACGCAGAAGGCGCTTGTCCTTGCGCAACTCGAGGCGCAATCGAACATTATGGAGAGGTCCCGTGGACTCGGGTGCATCGGTCCAGTGCGCGACCACACGATAAGAGGCGGGCCCACCCACCACGAGTTCGTTGGGGCCCACAATGTAAACCCCCATCTGTTTGTGGGCACCCTGGGTCTCGCCCACAGACCCTGCTGCATGGCTGAGCGCCATGGCGAAGGTCAAAGAGGCGCTCGTCAAGAGTGCGCAAAACACCACCCGTGTCCCACCACGTGAGATCGCCATTCATGCTCCCTGTCACCGAGCCCAAGTGATCGGCAAGGAGTGGGACACGCCAGGGGGGCAGAAGTTCCGCTCTTTCGCCTTCACCACGTGATCTTGTAGGCTTCGGTACAATCACCGTCCTCAAGGAACCGAACTGATGCCTAAACTACTCACAGAGCAGGAAGCAGATGCGCTCTACCAGACAGCAGAGAAACTCGAATCGGATGGCGACTACGGGTGCCACGTGCTGGCGTTCAAGGCCTCTGAACCCGAGGTGGCCTCACAGCCCTCTTGGATGTGCGACGAGCACTTCAATGCCTTATGGGAGCAGTTTTCTCCAGAGGAGGACATCGGCACCATCGTCATTGATGGCGACTTGGTGCTCAGCCACGAGGCAAGCATCAGCGATCGTCTGATGTCCCTCGTCGTGACCGGAGACCTGAGGGCCACTCAGCTGCACATCTTCGAAACAGAGGTCACGGTTTACGGTGACCTCCACGTCGACGTGTTGACCGATCACGACGACTTGGTGAAGGTTCACGGCAGGTCCACCATCGCCAAGAAAGCGCCCGACGAAGACTAGTCGCTCCTCTGCAGGTAAGTTCCCTCGCATGTGGAAGAAACGCCTCGCTCCATCGTAGTAGGAAGCCTCGCATCAGGAGCAGACCATGAAACTTTTTGTCGCACTTTCCCTTGTCATCGCCTGCGCGGCCCTGCCCGCTTGCGACGAGGATACGTCGTTTTTTGGCTACGAAGCCGGGCTGGGCGAGGCCGGCGAGACCTTGGATGGTGCGCTGAGCACGGACACGCTGAGCACGGACACGCTGGGCGCGGACACGCGGGAGACGGAACTGGGCCGCGATGACACCGGAATCGCTGATGGCGTTGTTGTCGCCACAGCAGACAGCGCCACAGCAGACACGATCTCTCCCACTGTGGACACGCTGGACACCACCGTGGACACGATCTCACCGGACACCACCGTGGACACGATCTCACCGGACACCACCGTGGACACGATCTCACCGGACACCACCGTGGACACGCTCTCTCCCGACACCACAGTCGATACCACCGTCGACACGCTCTCTCCCGACACCACAGTCGATACCACAGTGGACACGCTCTCTCCCGACACCACAGTCGATACCACCGTCGACAGCAGCTCTCCACCTCCGGGTCTCTCTGAACCCTGCCAAAACGGCTCCGGGTGGACACTCTTTCGCTTCCACTACGATGCCTGGAGCACCAGCCCGCGCATCGACGTCTGGGACGCGAGCTGCAGCTACTCCTACGTCATCAATAGCGCCTGCAACGCACGCACGGTCTATCCCGGTTTTGGGGAGGTAGACACCACTTCAGAGGGCTACCCCATCCTCACCACCAGCGAATACCTGCGGGTACGCTTCTCCGTGGCCGGGCTGAGCTTCAGCCAGGCCGCCGTCTACGTCAAAGCGCGCTCCTATGCCACCGCATCATCCACGTATTATCGCGTCTGGTCGCCGCTCTACGGTGACCAAGTGGGAGGACCGGTGGACAACGATTGGGTCTACGATTGGTATGGGGTCGATTGGAGTGACTACCTCTACCCGAGTGACTCCCCGAGCCTCACGGCGATCCAGATCTACGCGGGTCAGGGGTCGGCCAAACTGGCGGTGAGCGCGGTGGAGCTCTGCGTGGAGTAGGTAGGAGCTGAAGGCTAGAGCGCCTCGCAGCGATAGCCAAACAAGCAACCGTTTTGATCATAATCGGGCACAGCCTGCATGCCAGGCGCACAGTCGATCATCACCATGGGGATCGCGGGGCATTCCTGGCACTCGTAGCCCGTGAGGCAGCCGCGCTCATCGTGCACGGGGAGCACAACACCCTGGCAATCCGGATAGACTGCAGCGATGGCTGGGCAAACCACGTCGCAAATGAAGCTCACCACACAACCACGCTCGTCGAAGTTGGGGATGACGCCGCCATCGCATTCGGGAGAGAGCAGCGCCACGGGTGGGCAGTCCTGCACACATTCATAACCGACCAGGCAACCCTGAGCGTCATATTGTGGCAGTGGATGGCCGCTATCGCAGAGAGGCTCGGGGATGCCAATGGCCAAGCAAGCGACGGGGTCTTTGCTCTGACAGAACGCGGGGCAGTCGATCATGCAATCGGGTTGGTCAGGCGCACAAGCGATGGCGGGGCAGGCCTGGGCTTCCCACTCGCAATCGGGTCGAGCCGAGCATTGGGTGGCGCCGAGGTTCTCACAAGCATCGGGAGCCGCGACGGTGCGGCACACACCTGAGGCTGGGCAAGGGGGACATGGCGCACCTTCAGGGCAATCCATGGCACAAGAGATAGCGTCCCAAGCACACTCAGGACTGCTCACACAAAGGGCCTCGTCCGCCACACTCTCACAGGTCTCCGTCCCCTCAGGCATGCAGACATAATCGCAGCGCGGCGGCTCTGGAACGCAGGGCTCTTCGCCCGGTGCAGGCGCTGCACACGCACTCACCGAACAGCCGAGTTGGACCAGCTCGCAGCCAGGGGTCCCGCCGCAAAGGGCCTCACCGAGGTTCTGGCAGGGCACACCTGGGAGCAC
>JAFCZD010000847.1 GCA_019314525.1 Deltaproteobacteria bacterium | reverse complement strand
GCCCGCTCACCGCTCAGCTCAACGGGGACCCGCTTGATGAAACGCTGATAGTGCTGGCGTGCGCTTGCCACGTCACCACGGCCCAAGGCCAGATCACCAAGGGCGAGCCGCGCTGCGGGGTAGTCTTTGCGGAGCTTCAAAGCACGTTCTAAGCGTGAGCGCGCGCGTTTCACGTCCCCCTGGAGCGCGAGGAGATAGCCCAGCACGAAATGGCCCTCCGCCAAACGTGGTTGCCGAGCGAGCAGCTTGGTCAGCGGGGCCTGAGCTTCGCTCGCCTTTTTGGCCAAAGCGAGGGTCAAGGCCAACTCGAAGAGTGCGACGTTATCCGAGGGGTCGAGTTGCCACGCCCGACGCAGCGCGCTCTCGGCGCCTGGCAAGTCCCCCGCATCACGCAGCGCTCGGCCCTTGCATCGATAGGCAGCCCCGACCTTTGGATCGAGGGCTAGGGCCCGTCTGAGGTGTGCATCGGCGGCTGACCGGCGTCCCATATAGACATCGAGGCAGCCCAGCTCTGCGTGGGCTACGGCGAGCTTTGGTGCTTGCGCGAGGGTTTTGCGCAGCTCAAAGCGCGCCGCTGAAAGTCCCCCCACGCGCAAGAGACCGAGAGCAAGATTGAAGCGCGCGTTGACATAGCCGGGGTCTACGGCCAGCGCCGCACGAAAAGAAGAGATCGCGTCGCGGTAGTCGCCGCCTTCGAGGAGCACCACGCCCAGGTTGTTGTGAGCCTCTGCGAAATCCTCGTCGACGATGAGCGCTTTGCGGAAAAAGCGCACGGCGACGGCCTGCTGTCCACGGTGATACGCCACCAACCCCAGCCCGCTGAGCGCCTCTGGATAACGCGGGTTGTACTCAAGGGCCAACGCCAGTTGCGCCTCGGCGTGGTCAAAACGCCCCTTGGTGAGCAAATCAGCGCCACTCTTTGCGTGAAGCACGGCTTTGGGGTTGAGGCGAGCCCGGGGGCTGCAGGCGACGAAGAAAAGGCACGGTAGAAGCAGGCGCGTTAGGTAAGTCATCAAAGGTCTCTCCTGTGCTATAGGAGTTTTCGGCCCTAGCGCCGAAAAGTTGCGTTATTTTTTTCAGGAGATGCCCACCCATGAGCTTCTACTGTGAGAGCTGTGGCAAGGACTTCGACCTTCCTGAGAAGGTCCTCGCTAAATACCCGGGATGGAAGCCAAGAACATGTCTCGCCTGTCGTGACACGACGAAGGCAAAGAAGCCTGGCGCTCCCAAGAAGAGGTCAGCGACCAGCCCTCAGGGGAGGGCCAACGCACGTGAGGAGGGGCTCGACAAGGCCGAAGTGCTGCTGCGATACACCGCCGGCCCTCATGATGGGCTCTTCACCGATGGGGCATGCTCAGGCAACCCTGGCCCTGGAGGCTGCGCTGAAATGAACGGCTATGACCCAGACACCACCAACAACCGCATGGAGATGCTAGCGCTGATCCGCAGCTACGAGCTGCTGCCCACGGACGCCCATGAGGTGATCTACTCCGATAGCCAGCTCTGCGTGAAGACCATCAATGAATGGGCGGCAGGCTGGGAGCGGCGGGGCTGGAAACGCAAACAGGGCCCCGTGAAGAACCTCGAGCTTGTCAAGCAAGCCCACGCGCTGGCCAAGGCCCACCCCCACGTGGAGCTGTGTTGGATAAAGGCCCACAATGGCTCGCGCTGGAATGAATACGCCGACGCGCTGGCCACGGCCTATATGCGGGAGAAGGTGTAGCCAGACCGTCGGCCTTCTGGGACCGACCTGGCACCAAAGAATTCAGATGCTACCCTCCACCCGATTGATGGGCGGTGCGTCGTGGCGAATCACAGAACTCCCCTTTCTCCCGTGGTACTTCTCCTCCTGGCAGCCTGCGCGTCGTCACACGAGTCTCCACAAGACGCCACCGTGCCCCACATCGACAGTAGCGTAGACCACACACTCCTCGAGGGTGGATCTGAGGATCTCACCGAGGGCGACTTCATGCCGAAGGACCTTGCGCGAGCAGACCTCCAACCGGAAGACGCATCAGCCACCGACCTGCCCACCACCCTTGACTGCGTGGCCACGCTCTGCATGACCGGGGCGTTCACATACGACGACGGGGGGAACCCATTTTTCGGCCTCCTCTGTGAGTTGTTACCTGGCATCATCAACGACTGCTCCAGCGGAGCCTGTCACTCACGCTACCCAATGCTCGGGAGCGACGGGGCGCTTGAAGCGCTCTTCAGTCGACTTGATGACAATGGCGACGGCCGCTATGACCAGGCCGACCCTGCCTGCGAGGTGCGGCTGCTGGGCTATTCATGGGGAGGTGTAAACGCAGCGGCGATCGCAGAACGTTTCCTCGCTGACCCGCGACTGGGCCCCGCCCGCCGTGTGGTGCACAAACTGATCGTCATCGATCCCTATATTCCCTTTGCGCAGGTGCGTGCGGTGGAGGGCGTGAAATCTTTCTGGGAATACCGCCACACCGTCGCTCCTTTCGATGATTGCTCGGAGGACACCTTTGGCGGCCCCTACTTCGGTCTCGTGCCCACCTGTCATCGCTCCGTGCGTTGCACGGATTATGATTATTCCCTAGCGCCTGATGAGTTCTTCAATGGCTACTATGGCGACGGTGTCGGACACTGCACCATCGTCTGGGCTGCGACGCCCTCCATCGCACATAACCTAAATACAGGCACCGACGACCCAGACGCGCCACCTAGTGTGCCCGTGGTGACCTTCTGAAGAGGATGCTACCCTCTAGTGTCATGAGCGACGAACAGCTGCCCACGGTGCAGCTCTTCTATCAGGAGGGCACCTCAGACAAGGTCTATCACGCGACCATCGTTGGCGATGAGGGTGACACGTTCACCGTGCGCGTCGCGTGGGGTCGCCGCGGATCCAACCTCAACCAAGGCACCAAAGCCTTACGCGCCACACGTGAGGCGGCGCAGCGCGCCTACGACAAAGTCGTACGGGAAAAGACTCGCAAGGGATATCAGGAGATCACCGACGACGTTGTGCCAGCGGTGGTCGCACCTCCAGCAGGTGAAGGCTCGGGAACCCGCGCGGGCGTTGGTGGCCGTGAACGCATGGACCAGGCCGCGCAGCTGCTCAACGCGGTGAACGACGAGGACACGGAAGTCCAGCGTTTGATCGCTGATGACGGTGTGGTGGCGCAGCAGAAGTTCGATGGCATGCGCATCCTGGCCCATGTGTACGACGATCGTGTCGTGACGACCAACCGAGGTGGCGAGCTCACGGGCCTCGACAGACGACTCGCCGCGCCGCTCTCCGCTCTAGGCGCAGGCTCGATCATCGATGGTGAAATGGTCGCGGGACGGGCGGGTGATGCACCAACCTACTGGGTCTTCGACCTGCTCGCCAGCGGTGGCGAAGACCTGCGCGAGGACGAGTACCTGGTGCGCTACAGCTGGCTGAAGCTGCGCATCGGGGCCAGCGCCGATGAGGATAAAGAGACCATTCGCGTTGTGCCCATGGCGCAAACAGCCGATGAGAAGCGCACCCTCGTGGCGCGACTGCGCGGCATCGACGCAGAAGGCGTGGTCTTCAAGCGCGCCGATGCATGCTACCGTCCTGGGCGACCTGCCTCAGGTGGCGACCAGCTGAAGGTGAAGTTCGTCAAGACCGCTGACGTGGTGATCGTCGAGAACGCTGGCAACGCCTACCGGATGGTCGTTGTACAGGACGACGGGAAATTCCATGACGTGGGCAAGGTCTTTTCTGGCACCACCAACGCCATCCGCGAGGAACTCGACCGAGCCCTCAGCGCCGGCGAACGCCCAGTAGCCGAGGTTCGTTATCTCTACGCCACCGACGCAGACCACCTCTTCCAGCCTGTGCGCCACCGACGCAGACCACCTCTTCCAGCCTGTGTTCGTGAGGCTGCGCGATGACAAAGCTGCACAGGACTGTCTGCTCTCTCAGCTGCGCTACACAGACAAGCACGCCGTCGCCTGATACCCTATCGAGGCGAAGGCATTGGAGTCACAGGCACGGAGCGAGGAGGACGCATACTGCTGGTATGCAACCAACCGACGAGCGACAAAGGCTGTGACTCCAAGGACAAGCCTCGCTAGCTTTGATCAAGCTCCCGCAGCAAACCGTAGGTATAAAGCCCAGTGTCGTGACCGTCAGCGAAGCGCACGCGCACGGCGTAACGACCGACGGACTCCACTCGTGTAGCGAGCAGATCTTCATCGACGCTTTTGGGGTCGAGCTTCAGCTCCTGCGTC
>JAFCZD010000846.1 GCA_019314525.1 Deltaproteobacteria bacterium | reverse complement strand
GGGCACTGCAACCAGGAATGCCTACTTCGATCACGAGCAGAAGCTGATTCATACCGTAGACTGCGCCAAGCAGAAATGTTGGGACTAACTAAATCGCTACCAGGGATCCGCGTCCCTACGGAAATAGCGTGCGAACGCAGCGGAAACCACTGAGAGGCCATAGCCGTTTCTTGTCGAGAGCTGGGCGGGTTGACCCACGAGCGCTCCATCGGCGCAACGGTGATGGGAACGCCGGTGAACAAGCCTGCAGCGCTGATGCGTTGGCCCACGATCTCGGAATCATTTGCCCAGCTCTCAGCCCGTCTGAAGGCGCATCCACAGCAGCGCTGTCTGGGTTGCTCTCGCCTGGGCTGTTCTCGCTTGGGCCATCATCATTGTTCGCGTCATTGTGCACGCCAGCATCGCCAGAGCCATCATTGTGCGCGTCGGCATCGCCAGGGCCGCCATCGTTGTACGCGTCGGCATCGCCAGGGCCGCCATCGCCAGGGCCGCCATCTAGCAGCCCACCATCATCCTGCCCAAGAGCGCAGAGGCCCGCGGCCCCAACACACACTCTCCCCCAACGCAGCGTTCCGAACGACACTCGAGAGGATGGCTGCAAAAGTCGCCCGACTCTCGGGGCGTGGCGCTCTTGCACACCAATTCATCGCAGCGGCTGCTCACGCACTCTTCGTCTGTGACACAGACATCGCCGAGGCGCTTCAACTCGGTGTCGGGACACCCTGAGCAGAGGAGACCCACGAGGGTCACTCCCAGACAATATCGCCCGTGGGTCATTGGTAGAGGGTAACACGAATGGCCGTGTCCCTTGGGCCTCAAGCTCAGGGCACACACATGCAATGGTAAAATCGGAACGCACCCTCACGGTCGGAGGTGAAGAAGAGTTCGAGCCTGCCGTCGGGGTGCTCGACAAAGTATGGGGCGTGTTCTGTAAAAGAAGTATTAACTGCTGCCAGCGCCGCGGGTGCAGCAAAGGGGACGTCCGTCGAGGAGCGCCGAGAGACCCAAAAGTCATAACCCGTGTTGAGAACGAGCACGGTGCCATCAGGGCTGAGGGCTGGGTCGTCGAAGGCGAGCCCAATGGCGTTCACCTCGTCTGGCAATGACCACGAACGCCACCCTTTGGACAGGTCTTCCAAGTCGATTGGTTCGGCCAGCAAGACCTCAGACTCGTTATTGAAGGCCATCAACAACCCCCCACCCGCTATCATCGCCACCGAGGGGCCATCAAGTTCGGTAACGATAGGCGTGCCGGTGGCTTTGTCCTCGATGGGCTGCGCCACGCAGCCATCGAGAAAGGGAGCGGTACAGAGCATCAAGATACGTGGCGTGGTTGGCAGCCACTTGGCCACCAAGGCGACCTCGCTGCCCTCGTAGATGAAGGTCGTGCCGTCCTGATAACCATCAAACGTCTCTGTGGTGGTCCAGCTGCCAAAAGGCGCGTTCAAGTTGGCTCGCGACGAAACGTAGTAGTTTGCCCCAGGGGCCTGACGCCCAAGAATCTCGAGCCCGTTTATTCGCAAGACGGACTCGATCAGCTCGAAAGGTGGAGCCGGCCCGACGAGGGTGGGCGTCGAACAGACGAGGGGGCTAGGGGTAGGCGGTGGACCATCTACGGTTGTGTCAGGGGTTAGCGCGTCAGGGGTTGGCCTCCCGACATCAGCTGGCTCGAACCCGGCGCGAACACATCCCGACACCAGGACAACGCCCAGCGCAAGAGCGCCGATTCTTATGAGATGCCACCCCATACCCTGGCGAGGATAACATGTCTTGGCGACTCAGGAGTCGAGCTGGACGCTGCAAGCGTTACCGGAGCCTGGGAGCGCTCGCGTGCGAGGTTAGGAAGTGGCAGCACCCTTATCCGACGACACGCTCCCACCCTTGAGGGTCTCCCGCGCGCCGCGACGCGGCTGCGAAACACCCATCTTGATGCGCAGCGCCTTGGACCTGACGACCGTGCGCGCGGTGGTCGCCCAATCTTTGTACCAGCCCCACATCTCGTCCACCGCCTGCAGTCGTGCTTGCTCTGCATCAGGGCTTTCGGGCAGCTGGGGATCCATCGGTGCTGCCGTCGCCTCGAGCAGCATCGCGCGCGCCTCGCCACGGATTGCCGCGTTCAAGCCGCGCTGCTCGAGCAACGCCAGCGCCCCTTGTGCTCGCTCGCTCTCGTCGGCCACCAGCTCGTCAATGCGGTCGAGCAAGGTCTTGACGCTGACAATCACATCGGCCCCCGACGACTTGCTGATGTTGAGAAAGAGCTGTGCCCGCGTCTCGGGGAACTTACGCGTCAAGGCGGCGCTCGCCACGTCGAACCAGATATTCTCCCAGGCGTCGATGCGGGAGATCAGTTGCTTGGTGATGCGCGACGATGAAATCGGGCACATCGACACGTGGCGACCGGTAGCCCTACCGATAGCTCGAACCCTTCTTCACCCAGGAAAAGCCCTCGATGGACTCGAAAGGCACCTGCCTTGCCGCCCCAACGAAGACCTCGAGCAGACCACATTCAGTGCAGACGATCGCCTCCAACTGGCCGACCCGGTCACCCTCCTTGGTGATGCCAATCACCTGAGGAACGACCTCGCTCTCGCTTCCAACCGTATCTGGAAGCGTGGCGAGCAGACCGAGTTCGGTCCCCGTACAGCGTCGACAGCGAGTAACGTTATGCATCGGGTGTTCCTTTGAAAGAGCCTTCTTGGCCGCTGACAGAGCCTTCTTTGCGTCGCTCCAATCAAACCATTGTGGGTCTTGCAGCATCCACTGCAGCGCTCCGCAATCACAACATATCAGCGATTCGAGGGTGCCCATTTTCGTCGTGCTGTGATGGGCGCGCACCTCTTTCTGCGAGAAGAGCAGCGAGAGCAACTTACCCAGCGGTGATCGCGGTGCACGCTTTGCGGCGTGATAAATCTTGTTGGCGTCGGTGACCTCCCAGTCCGCAGGTCCGATGATCGCATCTCGGTGCTGCACAGAGTGTTGGGTGAAGGTCCCGCTCGCCGCGGCGTGGTAACTCTGACCCTCTGCCGTCTTGTCGGGCAAGTCGGATACCACGCCCATATTCGAGCCTGCGCAGA
>JAFCZD010000845.1 GCA_019314525.1 Deltaproteobacteria bacterium | reverse complement strand
TGGCGAGGGTCGCTTGATCTGTATCAGTCGCTTGACCATGGCTGTGTTGGACGCTTGAGCGAGGGATCTTCGGGGGCCGGACGGGATCACGTCGCCGAGGAGGCGGCCAGATAGTGTGAGTGCCAGGCGTCGACGGTGTGACGGTCTCGAGCGACGATCGTTCTACGCCGTTTGTGCACAAAACCCGCCACTGTGTGGGCCACGAGCTGCCCCGCAGCCAGTTCAGCTGCGACCAATTCCTGTGATAGAAACGCGACCCCACCACGGTGCACCAGTGAGTCTCGCATCACGTGAATATCGCCAATGTCGATCACTCGCGAGAAGTTTGAGATCTCGAGCCCGATGCTTTTTAAGTTTTTGTCCAAGAGGCGGCGGGTGCAACAACAGGTGGGGCAGCAGTAGATCTGATGGGGCAGCAACTCCTCGATGTCGACCTCGCCGGCGGGCAGCTTGGTATGGCTTGAAAGGAAGACCACCACATCCTCCGTGAGGTCTTTGGTGGCAAAGCGCTCGAGGGCGGGCAGCCCGCAGTGTTCGAGGAAGATGACGTCATAGCGTCCACACTCGATGCCGTGCACGATCTCGTCGGTGGCAGCGACGGATGAGGTCACGTGTTGCGAAAGTTCGAGATGCTCGACGTGCGCCAGTAAGCGCACCAAATGAATCGAAGCAAAATTCGAGCTACACCCGATCTTCAGATGGGTGGGCATTTTGTGTCGGGCGAGGGCCTCGCTCAACTGATGTTCGTTTGTAACGATATGATGGGCCTTTTCTATGGCCAAGCGCCCAGCCTCCGTGGGCACGATCTTGGTGCCGTCCCTGGCGAGCAGCACCTGACCATAACGCTCTTCGAGGGCCGCGATTCGTCGGGATACGGTGGACTGGGTGAGGTGGAGTTGTTCGGCGGCACGGGAGAAGCTGCCTAACTCGGCAACAGCGATCAACGTCTGGAAATAGAGAGTCTCCACAACCTCCCCCTATTGCTCCGAGCGTTGCGTCTGAGCGCAACGTATGCGCGCAACGCATGGCGCGTTGCATAGTACTCATTGGCTCTGAGCTAGTCCATCGAATTAAGGTCTCTCGGAAGACCAAACCGCCGAATCAACACGTTGTTCTCGGCATTAACTCGGTGAACTCTAGGAGTGCACATGTCTTGTTTTCGTCTGAAGCGCGGGCGTCAAATGCTCCCGCTGGTTGGGGTCCTATTTTTGGCCCTAGGGTGCAGCGGCGACCGCGGGCCCGCTGGCTCCCCCGGTCAAGGAGGCGAGGCGGGCGTGCCTGGCGCACCAGGTACTGCGGGTGAGGCTGGCGCACCTGGAACGAATGCGGTGGGCATGGGCACCATCCAGGGCTCGGTCCTCGACGAGGCAGGCGCAAAGATCGCGGGTGTGACCGTGACGACGGAGCCTGCCACTGCCACTGTCACGACAGACGCCGATGGCGGCTTCACGTTCACCGACATCGCGGTTGGCTCCTATCGTCTCACGGCGTCCTTCGAAGGCAAAGGCGCCGCCTCCTTGATGGTGGGCGTGGCCGGTGGGTCTACGACGAATGTTTCATTGCGTCTTTCTCCCGATGTGCAGTCCACCGTGGCTAGCGTCTCGGGAAAAGTCGTCAACGTCAAAGGCAGCGGTATCGCTGGTGCCACAGTGACGGTGGAGGGGCAGCCGATCTCTGCGACCACGGGTGCTGACGGGGCTTTCGAGTTCACCGCCGTTGAGGCAGTCTTTGTCTTCCTCGAGGTCGCGCCTCCCTCAGCTGACTACCTGCGGGGTGAGACGCGCAGAGCGGTCCACGTGGCGGCGGGTGCCAAGGTGACGAACGTTGAGGTGGTGCTCTCGAGCCGTCCGAGTGACAGCGCCTCCTGGGTTGGTGGGGCCACCTGCACCGGATGCCACACGGCAAACCATGGGCACATCATCTCAGGCGTGAAAGACTCCGCCCACGGCCGCTTCGTTACCGAGGGCACCTCGCATATGGTTTATCCCAACCTATGGCCTGCGCCCGGCGACAAGTTCTTGCCACGGACCCCCACGGGTGACTTGCTGCGCACGCAAGACCCCCTCGACGGTGAGGGCATGGTGCACGTGGTGCTTTGCACGCGTGGTGCGGGCAGCAGTCGCGAGTTTCTCTTCAAATTCTATCCCCAACAGGCCGAGGGCGTCCTGCTCACCGATGGCGACCTCGACTGCGCCGAGAGCACGCCCGCCAACGCGGTGTGGATCCCCGTCAGCGGTACCATCGGTGGTGAGACAGCTTGGGGGGAAGGTTACCTCGACCCAAACCACACCCAACCAGACAAAGCGCACTTTGGCGAAGGCAAGCAGCGCTACCTGGCGCGCATCCAGGATGTGCCCTACCTGGTCAGCTGGTACACAGCCAACAACGTTCCTGTTACACGGGCGAAGCAAGACTATGTCGCGTATATGCCCGTGTACCTGATGCAAGACGGCACACCCGAGGGCCACGAAGCGCTGGCCGCCGGTGACGTCGCGGCGCCGAAGTTCTGGCAGAAGTCACCAGACCATTGGTGCACCCCAG
>JAFCZD010000243.1 GCA_019314525.1 Deltaproteobacteria bacterium | reverse complement strand
CTTACGCTGGATTGAGACCCGTGAGGCCATCGGTATTGGGGTCGGGTCGGCGATCGCGGTGTCTGGCGACCGTTTGCTCGCCGGCTGGCGTTTCAACAGCCGCACCGATCCGGGTGATGGCATGGTGGGCACCATGGGGGGAGTCGACGTCGCGCTGGCGAGTTTGAGCACGTCATCCGGTGGGCATCTTTGGTCCCACGCCTTTGGCGGCGTCAACGATGACTACCTCGACCATGCTCTCGCCGCAGACGATGGTGGCTTCACCCTCAGCGTGCCCATGCGAGGCGCCGTGGATCTTGGCGGCGGATTCACCGTGGCTGATGCAGGCTCGACCCAGGCTGTGCTGCTGCGCTACACCCTCGATGGCGCGTTGAGCTGGGTGAAAACCTTTGGCGCAGGTGACACCACGAGCGTCACCAACGTAGCCATGGTCCCAGGATCGAATCGCATCGCCGCCTATGGCGAATTCAGCGGAGCGGTAGACTTCGGTGTGCGGACATTGGTCGCCAATGGAACACGGGATCTCTTTCTGCTCTTCGTCGACCCCGTCACGGGCGTCCCCAAGGGGGTGACAGGCTACGACGAAGGTTATGACGGAGCCCGAGCCATGGTGTCCCTCGGGAGCGCGGGCAGCGTGCTTGGTTATGAGCTGGGCGGCCGCACCATCGGCCTGATACGCGTCCCTTAGCGCACAGCATGCATCGCGTGGAACCGAGCTTTCTGGTAAATTGCTAGACTGGCAACGAGGACGTGTATGCAGTGAACAAATCAGAGTCTCGACATCGGCTATTCTACGACGAAGACGACTATCAACTGCTGGAGATCGTCAATAAGATCCTCGCGGGAGGCAAGAACCCTACCCTCCTACGCAAGCTCTTCGACCCGAGCTTGCATCCACGAGGCATCAAAGAGCTGGCCGCCCCAAGGTCCCTTCGTATCGCATCTGCCATCATCGACCTCCTTGGCACCCTCGACCACGGCACGGCGAATGAGCGGCTCACTGCTCTGCGCGCTGTGCGAGCGGAGTCGCTCCACGAGAGCAGCCAGGCGCTTCGCCTGAATGTTGCCCGGGTGCTCTTGCAGATCATGAAGCAGATCGTTCGCGCGGGTGGGCACCTCGAGCAACAGCTAGCGCTGGCACACGATTTCCGGGAAGCTTCATCAGGCAAGTCCCGCCTCATCCGCAAGCAGCTGCGAAAATATCACCTCCTGGAGATGCCTGAAGCATGGAACCAGCTCGCCTTTGACCACCACATCCATGACGCCAACACGAAGGGACGCAAGTCCCCCACCCACCTGATCATGGATGCCTGGATCAAGGGTATCCGCTTTCTTGGCGTCATCTACTACAACAACGTTAAGCCCGAGGTAGCGGCTGAGCTTCTCGAGGCGGCGGACATCATGGGCATCGATGTTCGTATCGGCATTGAGGTCTCAGCCCGTCTTCGCAACAAATATGTCCAGCTAATCTGGGCCCCCCGCGGTTTTCTCGGACGCGACGACTTCTTGCGATTCTTGAACGAACCGGAGGTGAGAGCGTTCTTGGCACAGGGGCAAGCCGTCGTCGAGTTTGAAAAAGATCGCGTCTTGGAACTCCTGCAGAGCTTCAACCAGCGCCATCTTCCTGCCATCAACGCGCACTATGACCTCGCCGTCCCAGCGCTGGACGAGGAAGAGTTTCTGACTTCAGTGGGGTGCGGGCAAGCGTCGCTGGTTCACCTCGCTGAGTTTGCGCACTCGGCGATCCTCCCCCACCTTCAGCGCAAAACTGAGGAGTTCTCCAAGCAATACTTAGAAGCATCTTCTGCCGAACAGGAGCGCGTTCGTGCCCTCGTGGAGTCCTTTAACCAACTGGATCCCGAGACGCTGGTGGAGAACTACCTCCGACCCGACGTCAACCCTGATGTTCCAGACTTGAGGACACCCGTCGACAATGACGACGCGCCTGAGATGCTTCGCCTCACCCCCTCTTCCATGTTCAACAAGCTAGAGCGGCTCCCTTGCCGCTCCCGTATCACGATCAACCCTTCAGGCCTCTCACCCGCCGACGTGCTGGAAGTGCTTTACGCCGGAAAAGGCCGTGTGACCCACCTGGAAATCTTCAACTTGAAGGATTGGTCTCAGGGACGCACTCAGCACAGGCATTTGATCAACGAGATGCGCTTGGTGATCAACCGCGGCAACGTGGTGGAAGCCAAGCGCATGGTTCGGCAGATCCTGGCATGCACCGAAGAGGATGCTCAACAAGAGGGCGACGAGGCGGCCTGCGAGAAGATCCGAATAGTACTGAGGGACCTGAAAACTCTGCTCAAATTCTACAGCGTGAGCCGCCTTCGCAGCCGCCTGGGGAGCGACTCCATTGGGCATTCACGACAAACACGAGGCATGGGATTGGTCGTCGCGCCAACCCTTCCCTGGCGCGCACAAAGAGAGATTCGCCGCGACCCAAACTGCGTGCTTCCAGTCACCACGGTGGCGCAGCGGCACATCATGCTCCCAGCGCGCGGAAGAAACCCTCGCAAGATAAGTTGGTCTGTGGGACACAACAGCACGACTATCGCGAAAGTCGGCAACATCGCCACCCTCGGCGGAAAGCCAGACCGCGTGCACAACAACCTGTTCCTCCCAACGTCTGGCGTAGCCGCAAGCAAGACCCCACCGAGTTTGAACCATCTCAACTCCGGGTTCATGAACACTGCGAAGGTCCTGCTGGGATTCCTTCCGGCGTTCTTGACCTTCTATCTCACCAAGGAGTGGTGGGTGCTCGCCTACTTTGGCGCAGTAATTTGGTTCGCTATCACAGGCTTCAGAAACATCCTGCAATCTGTGGTGGGCGGTGGCGGATTCCGACGCTCGTCGCTGCTGGGTTGGAGAGACCTTGTCTCCTGGAACCGAGTAGCAGACTCACTGCTCTTCACGGGCTTCTCCGTGCCGCTTTTGGACTTCTTGGTCAAAGATCTCTTTCTCGCACGAAGCTTCGACGTCACCACAACCACGAATCCACTCTTGCTCTATTCGGTCATGGCGCTGGCCAATGGAATCTACATCTCGAGCCACAATACCTACCGGGGCTTGCCCCTTGGCGCTGTGGTCGGAAACTTCTTCCGGACCATCCTCTCCATCCCGGTGGCCCTTGGGCTCAACATGCTCATCCTACATCTCATCACCAGCGCGGGTGTTTCCACCGCGGTGAGCTTGGCAGGCATGCAGCTCTGGGCCGCGGTCATCTCCAAGGCAGCCTCAGACCTCGTCGCCGCGCTCATTGAAGGCACGGCAGACAGGCGGCAGAACCTAGCCTACCGCAGGATGGATTATGCAGCGAAGCTGGGCCAAGTCTACGATGTCTACGGGCGGCTAGAAACGATGTTCCCCGAGCAGGACGTCTTGACGTTGCTCCAACGCCCAAAAGATCTTGTGAAGACGCTCTCCGATAAAAATGCCGGTCTCCTTCGAGACATGGTGATCCACTCTTTGGACCTCCTCTATTTCTGGATGTACCAAGCACGCGCCCGAATCACCCTCTGTCAGCTGATGGAGCAGATGTCGTCAGATGAGAAACAGTTCCTCTTGCAGTCGCAGCAGGTGTTGAAGCGAAAGCGCATCATCTCTGAGATGTTGCTTCATGGCCTCGTCGGAAAACGCTTCGAAGGCGCCCTGGCGTTCTACCTCTCGCATTCGGACGCGTACCTCCGCATGTTCGCCAGGTTGGCTGATGAGCCAATCCGCGCCCCAAGCTCCATCTAATCAACGTCACCCTACGATCCACGTCAATCGCAGTCGAGCACCTCGCGCACCTTCTGGGCCAAGCCTTCAACAGCCCCTGCCATCCGGCCGATAGACTCCATCTTCTGTGACCCGAAGAGCTGCTGCTCGAGTCCCCTGCGCTCGGTGATATCGCGACAAGATTCGCTTCATCAACCGGACCGTCCCAGATTTGACCAAGGCCAAAGGTGCTCGTTAGGGCGGCGTTCGCAAGGTGCCTCAACGTGCCAAGTGACGGCAAACCAAGCGGACAAACGGGTTTTCGTGGGCTGGGTCCAGCTCATCGAGACTTCCAGTGGATACCACATGCCCCTCGTCCAGCATGATCACACGGCCTCCCAGCTCTCGAGCCTCCCATGGGTCGTGGGTGACACATAGGGCCGTGGTTTGGTACTCACGAAATAGCTTCGAGAAGAGATGCAGCAGGTCCTCCCTCAGGCCGATGTCCAGGTTGGAGAGGGGTTCGTCTAGGAGCACGGCGTCAGGCTGAAGCACGAGCGCCCGGGCAATGGCCACGCGTTGCTGCTCCCCGCCAGAGAGTTGGGCTGGATAACACATGTGTGTCCCAGCGAGGCCAACATCTTCGAGCACCTGAGCGATCCGCTTTGCTGCTTCTGCATCGGGGACGCGTTTGGACCGCAGGCCAAACGCCAGGTTTCCCTCCACAGTCAAGTGTGGCCAGAGCGCCAAGTTCTGGAAAACCACGGCCAGGTTTCGCTCCTCGGGAGGCATGATCACACGCCCTGCCTCGCTGGCGACCTGCCCACGCACCCGCACAACTCCGCGGCTTGGAGCAAGAAAACCCATGATAATCCGGAGCAGCGTAGATTTCCCTGAGCCCGAGGGTCCAAGCAACGAGAGCACGTCACCCGCCTGCGCTTTTAGCGATAGCCCCTCAATAATGGTCGTCTTCCCATAGCAAAACGTCACATCTTCCAGTGTGATGGCGGCGCTCATTTCCACCTCGTCTTTCGCAGCAACAACCCACCAAAGGCGAGCACCGCTGCCGTCAAACCAACGTGCAACACTGCCAACGCGGAGACGACCTCCTCTGGCCCGTTTGCTTCCAACGCAAATATTCGGACGGGCAGGGTCTCACCTCCGGGCGGGTAGAAGATCACCACCGTCTCCAAGTCGCGCAGACAGAACACCAACGCCAGCAACCACGCGGCGATGATGCCTTGTGCATGCATGGGCAGGAAAATACGCCCCATGCGCCGAAGAAAGCCGCCACCAAAAACCGCCGCGGCCTCGTCGTAGCTGGCCGAACTCCGGCTGGCCACCGCTGCCATTGTGCGCACGCCGATGGCGGCATAGCGAGCCACCAGCCCCACAACGAGGATCGCCGCCGTGGCGTAGATGAACTGCGTCGCTGGGCGGTTCCATGTCTCTACGAGGCCCACCCCCAGCACCGCCGCAGGGGTCATGAATGATAGAAGCGCCATGCCATCAAGCAGCGCGCTCCCCCTCTTGCCGCGAGCCAGACGAAGGCCGATAATAATACCCACCACAGTGATCAGGCTGGCAGCAACGAGAGCCACCATCACACTGTTGGTCAGGCTCGCCCCCACCCAGCGGCCGAGGGCCGAAAAACCTCCTGCTCTGGCCTTCACAACGAGGGCGATGAGAGGCGCGATAGAAGCCCCACACAAAACCCAGACCGCCATGCTTAGGGGAAACCGGGCGCGGTTGAGCGCGATCGTGCGTTGTTGATTCGAGCGCATGCCCAGCGAGGCGAACGAACGCCGGCCCATGAAGCGACGCTCCACCAGGAGCATGAGCAGCGCGATGGCAAGCAAGGGGAGCACCAGCGCAAAGGCTTCACCTGGCGAATAATCGAGGCCCCCAAGGCGCGTAAATACGGCGGCGGAATAGCTTCGCACGCGCAGGAACATCGGCACACCGATCTCGGAGATGCTCAGGGCAAAGACGATCAGGGCGGCGAAGGAGATGGCCGGAGAGGCCAGCGGGAGCAGGATGCGCAGGGTCACGCGGCTTTGTCGAGCCACCCCTCGGCCGGCCTCCTCGAGAGATGGGTCAATGCCGTGCAGGCCGACCATCGTCAAACCTGTCACCACTGGAGAGAACACCAGCCCAAGGGTCACAACGACGCCTAGAGGGCTGAAGAGCAGCCGAGAGGTGACCTCCGACCCCAAGGGTGCCTGCTGCCCGAAGAGATGAAACCAGCCCAGGGCGACGAGGAATGGCGGCAAGAAAAGCGGGAACGCATGCACCACCAGCGCAACCCGGCGACCGGCGATATCCGTCCTGCCCAGGAGCAAGCCTAAAGGCACACCGATAACAAGGGCGAGGGCGGTGACCGTGAGGGCCAGACCGATGGTCTCGGCGAGCAGCGTCCACATTCGCGCCACCCCCAGCGTGGACTTAATCTGGGCCAACGCGTTGTGAGCCAGCAACTCGGCAGCGAGCACGATGAGCGGCAGCAACGCCACGGCTAAGAGGCACCCCACCGCTGCTGCGACGACCAGCGGCTCCTCTAACCGGCGCCAGCGCGCCGTCTTCCATGCTCTGCTCAGAGCCCCACCCACTCTCGCAGCCAGGGCTCGATCCTCTTCATGGTTTTGGCCACCTGCCCATAGTTGACCTTCATCGCTCTGATATCCCCAACACGGCGAACACCAACTGGCGTCTTCACGCCCCTCCGCAAGGGCATATGTGCGGCGGCCTCTGCCAACTGTCGCTCCACCTCCGAGCGAAGCAGGCAATCAATGAGCCGTCTGCCATTTGACGGATAGGGACCGCCTTTGATCAACACAGTGGTGGTAGGCATGACAAGGGTCCCTATGCCGCCCTGGTCGGGGTACACCACGGACACCGCGGCACCCGACTGCACGGCTTGGTGGGCATCATCGGTGTCCGTCAAACCAAAAGCGACCTCCCCGGCTATCACGAGGCGCTTGACTTCGCCGTTGGAGCTCGCCACGCGCACCTTGTTTTCCCTGAGTGACGCAAGGAAGCGTCGGGTCTTTTCGTCGCCCCACTCAACGAAGAGGGCCGCGATGTGCATGGTCGTTGTGCCGAAGAGCGGATTGGCGATAGCGGTCTGCCCGCGCCACCGTGAGTCCACGAGATCCAGGATGGATCGTGGCATCGCATCGACAGCCACCCGCTTGCTGTTCACTAGCAAGACTCGTGCACGTGCGGCGAAACCGCTCCAGGCCCCATCTTTGGCGCGAAAGCTGGCAGGGAGATCCGCCGCCAGCGTGGACACATAGGGCTCCACCAACCCGCGGTCCATGAGCACGAAGGGCCGCACGGGGTCCCCCGACCAAAACACATCCGCCTGAGGACGGTTGGCTTCGGCGATCAAGCGGTTGAGGATCCCCGTGCTCTTGGTCTCTTCGGTGTCGAACACCGCCCGCACGCGGAGCCCCGTGCTCTGCTGGCAATAGCGAAAGATGGGCTCGGAGAACACTTGGTCCACAGAGGTGTAGACCACGACGTCAGCGTCGCTCTGGCCTAAGCAACCGCGGCATCCATAGAGAGCCGCAGAGAACAACAGGAGCGCGGCGAGCGCCATCGCCCGTCGAGATGGTGTCTTAGACCTCACTCGCCTCTTCTTTCAGCGGATGAGACCATGCTCACTCTGAGGTCATCGAAGTTCGTCCACGCATCCGCCTTGGTCCATAACCCAATTTGACCAGCATGGGAGAAGGTCGCGTCGCGGACATCGAGATATTTGGTGCCGTTCAGGTAGCCCTCGATGTGGTCTCCCCGCATCGTAATTCGCAAAGTGTGCCAAGCCGAGTGGTCAACATGCAGCGTCGCGCTCTTCAGCATCACCCTCTGTCCGTTCGCGACCTTGTAGACGCGAAAGTTATCCTCGAGAGGATTGTAACGCGCGATGTAGTAGTTGCGGGCGTCCTGGGCGCGCCACACGATCCCGCCTCCTTGATCCACGCGACCGGACACAGAACGCAGGCGCACGAAAACATCAAGGTCTAGGTGCCTACTCGCCACCAGCACCACGTTGAAGGCATCGTCGGCGCTCGTAGCCACCTGCGCCAGAACACGGGTGCTGTGGGGTGCGGCCGTGTCGTGGGTCACCTGCCATTGACCACCCGCTGAAACGAAGGCTGCTGGCAGCTCGCCCGGTGACCCTCCTTCAAAGCTCCATGCGACACGCGAAGAACACAAAGGAGACTAGCAACCACCTCAACTGGAAACCCATGATTGGCACCTCTCACGGGTGGATTCTGGCCTGAGTTCACTCGCAGGTAAAGCGATCACCCTGGACGGGGTGCACGACCGATTGTAGCAAGCGCAGCCTACGAAGGCGCAGTTGCCTGAGCCACCACGTCCGTCATGCCCCCGAAAGAGGGCATCCATCCCCCTCCGTCATGCGGCATCCAGTGGACCAAAAGATTCCCGCGTGCGCGGGAATGACGGCGGAATTTCGCGCCTGATCGTGCCCCCCTGGACGGCCATCACCCGGGGCAGCCACCGCCTGGCGCAGCCAGCGCTTGGAATGACAGCCGGGCCTGCTCGGTACCGATAATCGCCACCAAATCATGAACCTGAAAGCGAAATTCTGCGTTGGGATTTGTGACCAGCTCTTCGCCACGAATAACCCCTACGACAGAGGTACCAGTCTTCTTGCGGATCCCCATCTCCGCGATCGTTTGGGTCACGAGGGGGCTGCCTTCGAGCACAGGGACCCATTGAAGGTCGAAGTGCTGTTCCGCTCTCCGAAACTGAGTGAGCGTCTTGTACCCTCGACCATCGCTAAAAAAGGGTGCAAATAGATCCTCACGCAACGACTCAGTGTGCCGCTGAATTTCTGTTAAAGGGATGGGGAAATGCAACAGGGACTCCCGCGTCATCTCGAGGCTCGCCTCGAATTCCGGCAACACGACGCTGTTGACACCCATCTCCTTGAAGATGGGTAGGAATGAAGCATCTGAGGTCCTGGCGACCACGTTGAGGGCCGCGTTCCCACGCCTCCCATTGGCGATCACCGCTCTTGTGGTGACCACATCGGGTGTGGTCACCACAAGAAGGTGAGCGGTGCCGATCTCAGCCGCCTCGAGCACGATGTCGTGACTCGCGTCACCGTAGACGATGGGGATGCCCGCGGCCCTGGCGCTCTCTACCCGTCGATGATCGAGCTCAACCATCACCAAGGGCAAGCCCAGCTGCCGAAACGCGTTGCCAATCTGCGAACCGACGCGCCCACCACCGACGATGACCGCGTGCTTTTTGAGCCCCTCATCGGGGATATTGAGCGTCTCGAGGGGCTCGTGTTTGAACAGACGCTTCTTTAGCGAGTAGAGGCGCGCCGTCTGGCTGGAAACGAGGGGGGTGAGGACCATGGTCAGGATGGCTGTGGTCAAGATCAACGAGTAGAGTTCATGACCAATGGATCCCGTCGAAATACCAACGGTGGCGAGCACAAACGAGAACTCACCGACCTGAAAGAGGCCGAGGCCCACCGCCAGGGGGATCACGTTCCCATATTTAAAGAGCTTCGACAGCGAAGCAAAGATGATGCCCTTGCCCACGCTAACCACGAAGACCAGGACAACCACCTGGACAAGGTGGTCTCTGAGGAAGATCGGATCTAGCAGCATTCCGACGGAGGCAAAGAACAAGAGGCTGAAGATGTCGCGCAAGGGGATGATGTCGCTGAGGGCCTGGTGACCGTAGTCAGACTCGCTCAACACCATGCCAGCGACAAACGCGCCAAAGGCGAATGAGAGCCCCACCAGGTGAGTGACATAGCCAATACCAAGACCGATGGCGGTGATGGCCAAGAGAAAGAGCTCCCTCGAACCAAGCCTCGCAATATGTCCCATCAGGCTCGGCAACAACTTGGTGCCAAGGAGCACCATCCCGGTGATGAAGGCCGCCGCTTTGAGGGCAGCGACGCCCAAGGCAGGCAAACCCACCGATGGGTTGTTGAGCTGCGGCAGGATGATCATCAGCGGAACCACCGCAAGGTCCTGGACGATGAGCATCCCGATCATCACCTTGCTCGAGAGGGTTCCAAGCCACCCCTGGTTCATCAAGGTCTTGAGGATCACCATCGTGCTTGAGAGCGAGATGCAGGCGCCCAACCAGAGGGAGTCTTTCCATTCCCACCCCATCAGCTGGCCGATGCCAAAGCCGAGGGCAGAGGTGAGGACCATCTGGATCGGCGTCCCGATGAGGGCCACCTTCTTCACCGGCTTGAGGTCCTTTAGCGAAAACTCGAGCCCAAGAGCAAAGAGCAGCAGAGCCACGCCGATCTCAGCAAGCCGCTCGATGTCCTGAATATTCGACACCGTGAGACCACCCGTGTGGGGCCCCAGGATGATGCCAGCGGCGATATAGCCGAGGAGCACGGGTTGCCCGAGTCGTTGTAAGAGCAGACCGCAGCCGAAAGCAGCGACGACCAACAGAATAATGTCGGAGGCGATTCCCATGCGTCTCCATCTTGAACACAACTGCCCGAGACGGCAAGGTGATGCGAGTCCCGGCACCATCGTGCAGGCACGTATCGCCCACGGGCTGGTCGGATAACGACTTCGATCAGCAGCCGTTGCAGGTGATGGTCCAGCCGTAGTTTGTTTTCAGCGTGAGCACTTGCGAGAGACCCACCGCGCTTGGCGCGCCATTTGTGCCACCAAGTTCAAGGAACCGGGCGCTCGGGCAGTCATGCTGATCCCGATCCTGGTAGATGTCGTCGATGATCGCGTCCAGTGCCGCCTCGGGCAACTGGTTGTAGTGCACGCGAACGGCACAGAGGTGTCGCAGGCCCGAGAGCGCACCGCTCGTGTAAACTGAGAGATTGTTGCTGTGGAGATCCAGAGTCTGCAGCTTGGCGAGCTGGCTGATTTCGAGCGGGATGCTGCCATCCAGTTGGTTGCCTTGGAGAAAAAGGCTCGCGAGCTTCGTGAGCCCTCCAATTTCGGGTGGAATATTTCCGGTAATCTGAGTCGATCCGAGGTGCAGCGTCTCCAGATTGGAGAGGTCTCCAACCTCGGATGGGATAGGCCCCCCGAGTGGATTGATATGCAGATAGAGCTGGCTCAAGCTTTTCAGCTTCGCAAGCGCCGCCGGTATTCCGCCCGTCAAGCCATTCGAGCGCAGGTTCAATATCTTGAGATTGAGGAGGTTTCCAAGCTCTGGCGGAATTCTGCCCGTCAGTTCATTGTCATAGAGGTAGAGGGTATCAAGATTTTCGAGCCCTGCGATCTCTGGCGGGATGACTCCCGTCAGTTGCGCGGCAAAGAGGTTCAGGCCGGTGATCCCGAGCACGCCATCTCGTGAAAAAACGCGCACCACCTTCTCGCCGGACTGCGCGTAGGAGTGATCAACCTCGTTGGTGTCGACGATCGTGCCATCCCCCAGGTCCCAGCGTAGATCGAGGCCCTGCTTGGTCGCTCTCAGCGCGAAGAGGTGTGGGTCAACGCTTATGGTGCGAAACTCGAAGACCAGCTGCAACCCTGTTGCCGCGTCCGCGTCGAGGCGCACATCTATCAAAGGTCCGTCATCTTGTGCATCGTGCGACGCGTCGGGTCGAGATCCATCTGCTCGCGCGTCGGCCGACACGTCAGGTAGAGATCCATCCCCTCGTGCGTCGCCGGGCCCCTCAAAAGCGAGCCGCTCGTCAGGGACGCTCACGTTGGAGACCGTGGTGTCATGGATGGCGCCATCCCATGCTGCGGTGTGATCGTAGGGCGCGATCTGGTGACAGCCGAAGGTGGTGAAGAGGGCAGCGGTCAGGATTGACGCTGTGCGCCGCGCAGAAAGCGTCTTGGCGTCCATTCTGGTTAGGATAACACAACACACGGCGGCGATGGAAGCCACTGCGCTGGAGGCTGAGCCCAGGGGTGCGACCTTTTTGCTTAGGAGCTGATGACGGACACACATGTGCCGTAAACGGCGAGCCGGCGCTCGGTCGCCACAGCGGAGTGTTCCCATGTCAGCCTCGTGGCAGCCGCAGGTTAGCAACCGGCCTGTTTAGCAGCAGGCGGCCACCCAAGGTCTTAGCGCAATGCGATACCCCCAACCTGCAGTTGGCCGGTCGCTGAACCAAGCAGCTGACTGCAGCCGGTTGCAGCCTAGCTGCAACCGGCACTGGAGTTGCCACAGAAAAATGGACACGTCGTTTCATGCTGCTAAATCAAGCCCAGCCTTTTCATGTTCACGCTCAAACGCTGCAGGGCTGAGATAGCGGAGCGTCGAGTGTTTG
>JAFCZD010000242.1 GCA_019314525.1 Deltaproteobacteria bacterium | reverse complement strand
TGTTTGGAGCTGATCATGACGTACTCCTTGGCGAGCACATCGTCATAGAGGTTGAGCAAGTTGAAGTTGCGCACGTTATAGCGGTCGCTCTGCCAGGCGCGCCGCAGGTAGGCGAGGCCTTCCTTTTCGTCGCCGAGGCGCAGGGTGTTGATGCCGATCTCTGCAGTGACGTAGGGATCGTTAGGATTAACGCGCAACGCCTCTTTGCCCAGCTGCACAGCTTCCTTGTAGCGGTGCTTGCGCTCAGCGAGGCGCATCACGATCAAAAAGAGGTGCGAGTAGCGCTTGTTCAACGCGAGGGCCTTGCCTTTGGCTCTCTTGTAGCCCTTGAGGTCGTCTTGGAGGAAGCGGCTCGCCGCGTAGACGGCCAGGCTCTCGAGGTGGCGGGGGCGTTGTTTGAGGGCCTTTTTCAAGAGCGCTTCAGCGCCTTGATAGTCGTCATTGTCGATGAGGGTCATCGCTTCGATGGCGCGGGCGGCGGCGTTTTCTGGGTCCACGCGTTGTGCCTTGCGCAGGAGCGCGATGATGGGAGGCAGCCGATTGGATTGCAGTTGTTTAACGCGCGCCATGCCAATGAGGGCGCGGGTGTGGTGGGGGTTTATCGCCAAGACTTTCAGGTAGTGCTGCTCAGCGTGGCCCGCTTCGTATTTTTCAAGGGAGATCTCAGCCAGCTCGAGCCAAGCCTCTACATGCGTGGCGTCAACCTTCAGGGCGTCACGCAGGCTCTGGTGGGTGTCTTTGAAGTTATTGGTGTAGCGGCAAGCGATGGCGAGATAAGTCAGCTGCGCGGCAGAGGCTTTGTCGATCTTGTCGGCGGCGAAGTCATCGTAGAAGCCGTCGAAGAGGGCCTTGGCGTCAAGGGGCTTGCCCTGCTCATGGTAGACGATCCCAAGCAAGGCGCGGGCGCGGTAGGCA
This sequence comes from Deltaproteobacteria bacterium, assembly GCA_019314525.1. GTDB lineage: Bacteria > Myxococcota_A > Polyangia > JAFCZD01. The sequence goes on along the minus strand of JAFCZD010000242.1, from coordinate 8,205 downwards.
TCGCGCTTCTTCTTGATCAGAGGGCGCAATACCTTCACAGCGCCAGGGAGGTCTCCTGCCCGGCGCAGGGCCTCGGCCTGGAGCGTTGTAGCGCCCACCCGTGCCTTGCCTCGCGCTGCACGTTTTGCCGTGGTGGCCGCCTTTTTGGCCTGGCCCATCTCGAGCTGTGTTCGCGCCAGCCCCATCAAGCCCTTGGCGCCAAGCTTCGAAAAGGCCTTCTCGGCGTCATGGTAGCGGCCACCTCTCAGCAGCTTCTCTGCCTCTTGGAGGGGTTGAGCCACGCTCGGACGAGGGGTCGCTATGAGGGTGACGAGGGTCAAAGAAAGCAGCTGGGCCTTCATGATCTATCTCCAGTTCGCGCTCTTGCTTGTCTTTATACCCTGAACCCTCGACAAAAGGTCGGCCAGGCCCAACACCGATGGTCTCTTTGAGGGAGCCTCCGCAAGGCCTGATTGCTGTTTCTGTCGAAAGGTTCTAGCCTATGGCTCCGCGAACAAGGAGCTCCTGATGACGGAACCCAGCGACGACCAGGCCACAGAAGACACCGCTATCTATGGTGAATTTGACGAGTTTCTCAAATCCGCCATCTATGAGTATTACCAGAGTGGCGGCAAGAACCGCAAAGGGAGCTTCATCGCGCTCCTGATGGCTTCCGGTGAGATCCCCTCCCTTGCTATCAACGCCTTTCGCTCCAAATCGAATATCAAGCGTCTGGCGGTGGGCGCGGCGAGCGTCGTCGCGCTGCGCATAGGCTTGAAGTATGCGCTCTCGGGCCCCCTGGGCATTCTGCTCGCGGCGGGCACGGGTGTGTCATTGATTGCGTATTTCGTACGCAACCGCAAAGAGGTCCTCGACAAGATCGGGCGCTATCGGGAGCTGGTGGCTCAAGTGCGCGTCGACTACGAGAAGCTGCAATCGGATCATCGTGACGGGCGTTTGACGGAGGACCAGCGCAATTTGATGGTCGATGGCTTGATGAAGCGCTTCCTCGCAGACCTCGAGCGCTGAGATGCGGGCATCTTTTGGGCTGCTCCTGATGGTCTCGGTGGTGGCGTTACCTACGACTGCGCGTTCTGCGCCGGCGCCCTCAACACCCTCTACATCTGTGGAGGCGCATGGCGTAAAGGTGGCGGTACTCGACCTGCGATTCAGTGAGACCAGGTCAGCGGTGGAGACGCAGGTGACGCAGTGGCTCCAGGCGAGCTTGCGTGGCGCTGGCTATGAGGTCCTTGAAACTCATGAGGTCAAAAAGCGCCTCGCCGGCAGCATCACACCCAGCTGTACTCAGGGCCCCTGTTTGGTGCGCGTTGGCAAGCTCTTGCAGGTGGAGCGCGTGTTGGTCGCTGGCATCGCCATCCACGGCTCGAGTTATGACATCTTGATCTCCTTGATCGACACGGAGAGTGGGGCTCCTTTGGCGCAGGTCAACGCCCGCTGCGATGTCTGCAATTTTTCTGATGTGGGCGAGTCTGTGGCGCGTGCTTCGAAGACGCTGCATGCCCGAGCGCAGCGCTATGAGGGGAGTCAGGCCCGTTTGGTGATAAAGACACCCGCTGGTGCCAATATACACCTCGACGGCGTGCCTCTGGGCAAGGCACCGCTTTGTCGTCTTGTGGCCCCAGGGAAACACCAGCTCGAAATCTCTGGCGTAGCTGGGGTGTCCAAGCGCGAGGTCGTGCTCAAGGCGGGCCAGCGCTTCTCGAACCCATCGATGGTGTTGTCTCCAGCTGCGCGACCAAGCGCGACCTCAAGGTCGCCACAGTTAAAAGCAACGTGGCCGAGCTGGTTGACCTTGGCTGGTGGCGGGGCGCTGATCATCAGCGGCGCCGTGGCCCTCGCGCTCGATGAGGACTGTCCCACGGGCATCTGTGAGGATCGCCGACAGACGCGCGGTGCGGGCTTGGCGCTGATGGGCGTCGGCGCGGCGTTGACCGCCACCGCCGGTGTGCTCTTCTGGCGGGCTGGGCGGGCTGGGCGCGCTGCTCGCGCTGAGAAGGCAACCTGGCAAGGTCTGAGCGTCGCAGGGGCGAAAGGGCAGCTAGGCCTGGTTTATTTAGGGAGCTTCTAAGCCCTGGGTCTTTGCGCGGCAGGGCCCGAGTTGGTGCGCGAGGTATGCTTTCATGGCCCGCTTGCGCACCTTCTTCACGTCCATCTCCGAGATAGCGCGCCGCACATCACGGGCCAGCCTCCTCGCGTGCTCGCAGCGTCGCGTGCGCACGGCCTGATCGAGCAGAAACGAGCCGTTGTGGAAGCGCAGATCGACGAAGCGTCGCTCAAGGGCGATCTGATCCAAGGGCGCGAGCTTCTTGAGCCGGACATAGGCGTCATAGCGCTTCACGTTGGGCCCCTGAGGCTGCCCCTCGGCGAGCTCAACCCAATACGTCTCTGTGGTTGGCCTTTGGGCATTGATCTTGGCGTAGGCTTCGGCGACGCGCACGAGGTCGAGGCGGTGGCGTGAGACTTCTTGGCGTGGGAAGCGTAGGGGCAGATCGAGCACGCCTGTCAGGGCCGCCGCCTCTGCTAGGCGTAGGGCCTCTCTGCGGCGCACCAGCCCCTGTACTCGCCCACAGCGCGAATGCTCGGCATCACACGCTGCCACCCATGGCGGCGGTTCTGCGCTCGTCGCCGAGAGGAAGACGCGCTGCCCGGCGGCGAGGTGAACACCGCCGAGGGCGTCGCCTCGAAGGCCGAGGAACCAACCGAGGGCCAGTCCCACGAGGAGGGGGGCGGCGATGAGTAGCGCGCGCCTGAGCAGCGGGTGTTGGCGTCGCTTGATCCCCACCAACTGCAGCAGTGCTTCCTCCTGCTCCTGCTGGCTGCGCACCACCTCCTTGCTCGCTTGGCGCAGCTCGTTGGCCAAAGCGCTCGCTGAGGCAGGACGATCGTCCGGGCTCTTTTCCAGGCAGCGAGTGACCACCGTGCTGAGGGCCGTGGGCAGGGCGAGCTGGGGTTGTGTCACGTGCAGGGGTTCCACCTGAGTATTGGCGTGGTCGTGCAGCAGCTTGAAGGTGTTCTCGGCGCGGAAGGGAGGGCGCCCGCTGAGCAGCTCGTAGAGGAGCACGCCGATGGCATAGATATCCGTGCGCGCGTCCACCTCGGCGCCCATGGCTTGTTCTGGGGCCATATAACGAGGTGAGCCGAAGATCGCTCCTTGTTGGGTCAACGCCGCGCCCTGCTCCTTGGCCGCCGCGCGTCGTTGGGCGGCGTCCATGGGTGCGCCGGCGCTCTCGTGTACGCCGATGATCTTGGCCACACCAAAGTCGAGCACCTTGACGAAGTCACGGGTGCCCGCGCGGTGCACGAGCATGATGTTCTCTGGCTTGAGATCACGATGCACGATGCCCTTTTCGTGGGCTTCCTCGAGGGAGGCGAGGATTTGCAGCGTGATGGCGATGGCCCGCAGAGGGGGCAGGGCGCCCTGATCGCCCACCAACGCCGCTAACGTTGGCCCCTCAAGAAACTCCATGGCGATGAAGAGCCGCTGGTGATCGTCGAGGCCGAAGTCGTGCAGCACGATGGTGTTGGGGCTCTCGAGCTTGCTCACGGCGAGGGCCTCGCGCGCGAAGCGCTCTTTGAGCCCCTCTTCTCGAGCTAACGAGGTTTGCAAGAATTTGAGCACGACGCGGCGGCCTACGGCGAGCTGATCGGCGATGTAGACGCTGCCCATGCCGCCTGCGCCGAGGTGCGAGAGGATGCGAAAGCGTCCGTCGATGGTCGAGCCTATGAGCGCGTCTTTTTTCGCCATGCCCTCAGCAACAGGGTTGGCGACCAAGGTCTGCGGGATGTGGGGCATCACCGGCAGAGTCTTGGGCAGCTCGCTCGCGGGGCCGCCAGGCATGGTGGGGGCGGTGGCTGGGTCTGTGGGGGGGGCGAGGAGGGTATCCTGGCTCGCCGCACACTCGCAGTTCGAACATGGCATGTCACCGTCTACGGGGGCACCACAACTTGGGCAGAACATAGAGCGACGGTATCACCAAAAGGGGGGGAGGTCGTGTCCCAGCCAGCGGCCTACTTCATCATCTTGATGCCCTTGCGCCCAGCTTGTTTGCGCATGGCTCGCTTCACCGCGGTGTTGAAAGCCTTGCCTTCGGTCTTCCCTTGGCGCTTCATTTCAGTGGAGACATACGCTTTGCGCTTTTCCGAGAGCTTGCGGATTTCATCGCGGACCTTGGCGCGTTCTTTGGCTTTGGTGTCGAGGTAGCTGCGGAGCTCTGTCTTGTCCATCTTGCGCAGGCGGGCAGGCATGGCCCTCTTTGGCACCTTTTTCCCTGAGCGGCGCGCATCTACGAGGTCCCAGTCGTCGTTGCGATAGACCGAGCTGGACTTGGCCAAGGCGCGGCCAGCAGCGGCGCTGGGGTGGGCCGCCTGGGCGTTGCGATCTTGGGCCTGTTGGTTGGCCGTGGCCGCTGCCCCTCGGGAGCCGTAGCCCACGTAGGTGTTGTTGAGGCGTGCCGAGAGCGCGCCGAGCTTGGCGTCATAGGGGCTCTTGATGGCCACGGTGCCGTGGTTGTGATCGATCGCTGCGTACATGCCGCGTCCCTTGTTCGCGACGTCCAGCCAGCTTCGAGCATCGTGGTTGCCTTCGCTCCCGCAGAAGATCGCGTTGACGAAGACGTCCATGCGGCTGGCGAGCTGCAGTGCTTCTGAGACCGGCACGCCGCGGTCCTGATCGGCCGATTCGTTGCCTGCGACATAGATTTGACGCAGCGTGTCGGGGTCGCTATCCCAGGACATCTCCTTGAGGGAGCGATAGACCGCCCGGCCCACATACTCCGTACCGCCTGAGGTACGCAGCGCGAAGAGCTTGCCGTAGAGCGTGTCTAGGTCACCGGTGAGGTTTTTTTGAATGATCACATAACCATCATTTTCGCTGCCCTGGCTGCCATAAGTGACCAATCCCACTCTTAATTTGGGTGTGGGCGTGGCCTTGCTCGCTTCATTGACGATATCCCAGAGCTTGGTGCGCGCGGCATTGATCAACCCCGACATGCTTCCGCTGGTGTCGAGGGCGATGACGATGTCGATCTTGGGCTGCTTCTGGTTGGCGGGTGGATCCACCGGCGCGTCCACCGTCAAAGGCGGCGCGCTGCTTGCACGGTTGCGCATGGTCCCAGCGTAGATCGCTGTGGCGATGAGCATCGAAGCGATGGCCAAAAAAGTGAAGGTGCGTTTCATCGGTGTTCTCCTCTGTGCGGTAAGAAAGGAAACGCACCGACGCGGGAAAAGGTCTGAAAGAAGTTTGAGCCAACTTCCTAGACATTCGCGGCGTAAGTCGCGAACCAAAAGAAACGAGAGATGACGGCAGAAAAATGCCAAGGAACCGGTCAGAAACCCGCCCTCACAGATTCTTGGGTGGGTTCTGAACGGTTCATTACTTCCGCCGAGTAGGTCTAGCTGGTGGTGATCAGGCCGAAGTTGTACCTGTCGAGGACTCTTGCCAAGAGCGCCACATGGGAACTATCTGTCCACGCACCAAGAGCTCTACCTTGAACCTCCACAGCTACTCGGTCGAAGAGAGCCGCGCAGAGCTTCTGGTCATCATGTCGGGAGTAGAAGGCAATGCCATCAGGACAATCAGGGTGATCATGAAACGCAAGCGACCAACGCTGAGCGAGGGTGTAGTCCCCTGTGGCGAGGCGAGCGTCTACGCCGAGTCTCGCCAGTCCGTCACCATGGAGTTTGACGAGTCGGAGGGGTCGACGGCACCTCACGTGAGCGATGCCGCGCTTGCTTAGAGTTTCACCATCGACGACGCGAACGCCTGTCTCGTGCCCAAATGTTTCGATAAACGCGCAGTGTTCATCTTGGCCAAGATACATCACTCCGTATTCGTTCGCAGGGGCATCGAAACGATGCATGCTCGTGCGTCCAAAAAATATCGGCTCTTGGTTCATCGCGTGCGTTCGACACCATGTCTGCCGGAGTTCAACGATGGGGAGTGGGGAACTCGAGAGTTCGGGAAGGGGTTCAGGATGGGCGCTCAGGGTCATGCCAGGCCGTGTTCGTTTGTGAGCCTTGCTGCTCGTCGCACGGGATCCATGACGCCAGCCCGCAAGAGATCGAGGGGACGCTTGCCTTCAAGGGCAACATTCTCAGCCAAGAAGAAACGTAACTTCGCCCAGTCGGATTGCTCAGCCAATAGTTTGAGGATCTCCTCCAGGCCTGCCAAGAGGCCATCACTATCGAGATCAAACTGCCAAACAGGGTAGAGATCGCCTCGGCGCCCGACCTTTATCGCTAGAAGCGTGCCCTTGCGACGGCGCTTTGCAACAGCCTGGCGGCTGATGCGCAACAGACGCGCCACAGCGTCGACACCAAGGGTTCCTCCCTCGGCATCCAACAAAGTGTCCCGCAATCTGAGTCCCCGCAGCCGGGCTGCCGCCAATGGGTCCTGGTGGGCGACGGGGCGAACTCTCTCACAACGCTCTAGCGCGGAAAGCACCAACTCAAGATTTGTAGATTCTCCAAGAACTTCAACGAGTTCCTCGTTAGTGAGCTGCTCGGCCATTCGTAAGACCGCGAGCACGCCACGTTGGACGAAGGCCGCCTCAGTGCCCCTTTCCTCAAGTCGCCCTCTGACTTCCTGTAGCACTTCGAGTTTCATGACCGAACCACCTTCTGGTTTACAATGTAATGGTGGCTTTCGGTGCGTAATATGTCAACCAGCAGCGTTGAGGATCAGCATGAAGCGTTTTGAGGACCATGGATCGCTAGCGACGGCGTTTACGGCCCGACGAGCGCGAGGACGAGCTCCGTGAAGACGAGCCACGTGACGAAGACTTATGCGCGGACGATCCGCGGGAGGCGGTGGAGCTGCTGCGCGAGCTCTTTGAGCTGCTGCGCGGCGCATACGAGCGCGAGCTGCTGCGCGGCGCATACGAGCGGGAGCTTGAGCGTGTGCTGCGCGGCGCATACGAGCGGGAGCTTGAGCGTGTGCTGCGCGGCGTATACGAGCGCGAGCGACTGCGCGACGCAACAGGGGGACGTGAGGCGACGGCTCGGGAGGGACGCGACCTGGTGCGGAAGCTCGTTGAGGGTTGGCGGTGGTGCGGTGGAGCGCTTGGGTGGGGCATAGGTGCGAACGTTGGAACGAAAGGCCTGGGCACGAGGCTGTGGCCGTCTCATAGCGACGGGGGCATAGGCGCCCGTTTTAGGGCCGCGCACGAAGACGGGCTTTTTGGCCGCCCGGGCGTGGGGGTCCATGATCCGTTTGTTGACCGTCAGGCCACCTCTGTGGCGCCGCATGCCCTGACGCATGCCCTGGCGCATGCCCTGACGCGCGCCCTGACGGGGACCGCCGGAGAGGATGATGGCGCCAGTGGCGTCTCGACGATAGCGTTGACCACGGGGGCTACCCTGAGGGTTGTCACCAAAGACGGGTCGACCTCCGCGGTTGCCCCGATAGTCGGGGTGGCCCTGGACATCGGGGGTTGGTCGTCCAGCGCTGGCGTGAATATCAACCATTGCTTTGGGCGCTCTCACGCGCACCCTGCTGCGGGGCGCAGCGGGCGCTCTTACACGGACCTTCGAGGAAGCATGCACCGCGTCAGGGTTGCTGGCTTGGCCCGGCTTCTTCCCATGCCCATGATGCTCTGGATTGCCCCCGTGTCCTGGATTCCCCCCATATCCACGATGCCCTGGATTCGTGGTTCCCGCGCCAGGGCTCTTGTAGCTCGTGTGGTAAGAGGCAGAGTCGTGCCGTCTGCGGTGTCGACGGCCCCTACGGTGGCGGCTCGTGCTGCGCCAGGGCTGGCCCCGGTAGTGATCACCATAGGGGTAGTCACGATGACACCAGAAGGCCGAACGGAACAACCAGCTGCCTTCGATGAAGACCGTGGCAGCAGCGATGAAGATGTGATCGTCGCTCGGAGGCATCGTCCCAATAGCCGTCCTGCCAGATCCAACCCTCACCAGGGGGCGCCTCAGTGGGGTGTTCTTCCAAGGGAGGCGGGGCCGCCTTGGAGACGCGTATGCCCTCAGGTTCGCCTTTGATCACGTAGGTGACCGCGGGTGGGTGACAGGCGGTGAAGGGCAACAAGAGCATGGACAGGATGAGGGGTCTCAGCAGCGTTCGTGTCATGGCGTTCTCCAAACTCCATGTCTATCCTGCCAGGTCGGAGAACATCTTACTTCAGGGTGCTATGAAGGCGATCTCAAGGGAATTTGAGATTTGGGGCGTATTCGAGTCGAGCGATGACAACAGGT
>JAFCZD010000844.1 GCA_019314525.1 Deltaproteobacteria bacterium | reverse complement strand
CCATGGGCGACTTTGGATTTGACTCCGGTTGGGGTGTAGCGACAGATCGCAGCGGCAATATCACCCTTGTCGGCCGCTTCCAGGGCACGGTGGACTTTGGTGGTGGGCCGCTCACCGGTGCAGGGGACTACGACGTCTTCGTCGCGAGCTACACGACAGACGCTGTGCACCGCTGGTCCAAGGCTTTTGGTGGCCCAACCCGTGACTACAGCTTTGGCATAGCGGTGGACAATGAGGACAACACCGTCATCACGGGCCACTTTCAGGGCAGCGCGAATTTCGGTGGAAACGTGCTAACAAGCGCAGGCTCCAACGATATCTTCATGGCAAGCTACGATTCGAAGGGTGCGCACCGCTGGTCGAGAGGCTTGGGTGGCACCGAAGACGACCAAGGCCGCGCTGTGGCGACGGATGGTAGCGGCAACATCACCATCACGGGCCTCTTTCACGGCTCCGTCGACTTTGGCGCTGGTCCTGTGGTGGGCGGCCTCAGCAGCGACGTCTTCGTTGCGAGCTACGATGCCAGCGGCGCTCACCGTTGGTCCAGGGGCGCTGGTGGTGTTATGGCGGATATCGGCCACGGGGTGACCGTGGATTCCGGAGGTAACGTCACCGTCACTGGCGGCTTCTGGGGCACCGCAAACTTTGGTGGCGACCCGCTGATAGATGCGGACAACGGTGATATCTTCGTCGCCAGCTACACGACCAAGGGCGCCCACCGCTGGTCCAAGGCTTTCAACAGCAACTGGTCTAACTATGGAAAAGCGGTGGCGGCCGATGACGACGGCAATGTGACCCTCACTGGGACTTTTGGACTTTCCCTAGACTTTGGTGGTGGCACGCTGGTTAGCAAAGGCAACACAGATGTATTCGTGGCCAGCTTCAGCGCGAAGGGCGAGCACCGCTGGTCCAAAGCCCTCGGTAGTACAGCCCCCGACAAAGGCCATGGCATCACCGTCGACGGTGGTGGCAACGTCTTTGTGACGGGCAGCTTCCAAGACACCGCGGACTTCGGCGGGGGGCTGACGACGAGCGCGGGGCTTCGCGACATCTTCGTAGCGAGCTATAGCTTGAGCGGCGCCCACCGCTGGTCCATGCGCTTCGGTGGCCCCGTACTCGACGAGGGGCAAAGCGTGGCCGTGGACAAAAACGGAAACGTGGCCCTCACGGGTTATTTCGGAGACAGCATAGACTTTGGTGGTAACACGCTGACCTCTGTGGGAAGCACCGATGTCTTCCTCGCGCGATTTGTGCCTCAACCCTGATCAACTCTGCCTTCCGCTGCCCATTCCCAGGTCAAAAAAAGTCTGCCTTCAGGCGTAACGCCCACAGTGCCAAGGCGTAATTACCCACCAAACCCCGGGGATTCGAAACCTAAAACTCTGGTGAACAGAGAACGAAAGAAGGCTCTGCGATGAAGACGAAGACGACGATGAGTTGGCTCACCGCTTCGATGATGGCTGGACTCTTGGTCATGGGAGTTGGCTGCGGTGGAGGAGTTGGCTGCGGTGGACTCGAAACCAATGAAGAGATCAACAGCTCAAGCGCCGCAGCGCGTCGGGGGAAAAAAAAGAGGCGGGCTGACGCCGGAACCATCACAGCAGACTCGTCCACGTCCACCGACTCAACCACGGGCTGTAGCGGCACGACGTATTTTGAGCCCAAGGCCCTCTACAGCGGCGCGTGGTGGGGCAACAGCGATCTGAGGTTGGATTCCTGTGAAAAGGTCCGCGTCGCGGACCTGCTCACAGGCCCACTCACCACCACCGAGATATGCGACGCGTTCAGGGCGACGATCCCCAACGCAGATGCCAAAGACTGCACGTGGTGGAACCCCGTAATCGAGATGCTCAGCGCTTCCAAAATCGCGCAGGCGCCGGGTGAATATACCATCGCCAAGATCTGGCCCACGGATGGCGTCATCAACTACGTCTATGGCCCCTACGGCTATTAGCTCCGCTGTGGCGTTCCCCATGGCGCCTGCGCTGACCTCCCCACCGAGGAGAGCGAGATGTCCAAGAACGCAAAGATGATCGTTGTCGACAGCAAATGACGATTGGCGTCCCTCATTGGGACCACCATCGTGGGGAGAATTCGAGCCGAGGGTGCCAAACGAAAGAGGCCTATTCTAGGGCGGCATACCATGGGTCGATGTCGCATGAATCGTAGGCCGTTTGTTCTGTGGCTTCCTTGCAATACACGACGACGAAATACAGATCGCCATTGGATGTAAGCGAAGGCTCTCCTACCGCAGCGATAACGCCCAAATCCCCTAACACAGCCCCCACGCCAATAACCTTTTCGACCACCGCCCAATTGTCGAAGTCGCCTATCAGGTCGTTGTTCCGGTGTTTCGCGCGGTAAATTTCCACCTGGCCGGCCCTATTCGAAGAAAAATATAGCCACCAATTGTGGGCACTATCTTTGAAGAGGTGTCCTTGCAGATCCTCAGTAGCCATGTCCGAGTTGATGGATAGGAGCTTTGGCGTAGACCAGCTGGCGCCATCATCTCCGCTCACCGAGTAGCGAATTTGAGTATCAGCGTCACCAATTCCATGGTTATCAAAAAGCAGGACCAGGTTCTTGGCGTCGAGTCTCTCCAGGTGGGGATTATCCTGCTGGGCGTCTGTGTTTATCGTGGCCGACAGGGAGACAGGGGAAGCCAAGGCTGGGGATAGGCTTGCAGATTCCCTCACCCAGAAAATGTCATTTTTATTGTTATCTGTTGATTGGCTAAAGATAAGGTCGAAGGTCCCATCGCCATTGAGTGACGAAACAAATCCCCCGTCGTAGACAAAATCCTTGCTTAGGCTATGGCGTTTCCAGCCCGAGAATTCGTCGGCGGTGGTGGGCCTGCTGGCCACGGCAATCTCTGAATGCAAGACACCGTCTGTGCAGCCCCAGGGATTATTCAGCGGTGGCTGAAGATCAAAATCTGTGCCCGTCAGCGCTTCCCCGCGGATAAAATTCGCCACCGCCGGACAAATGGGGTGGGTCCCCACAAAGGAAACCCATTTGATTAGGTCGGCTGGCATATAGAAGCTGAATAAGCTCAGCCCATCATCGCTGACGTAGAGACCGTCTTCCCAGGCGAGGGTGCCCACAGTCTCAAGTCTCTTCGGCTGGGCAAATCCGGAACCCGCTGTGACATGGGGGCGGGAGTTGGCCTTGATCTTATCCCAGAGCGTAAGAGGAAGGCCGTCAGAGACAAGGGCTCCGTCAGAGACAAGGGCTCCATCAGAGACAAGGGATCCGTCGGAGACAAGGGCTCCGTCAGAGACAAGGGCTCCGTCAGAGACAAGGGCTCCGTCAGAGACAAGGGCTCCGTCAGAGACAAGGGCTCCGTCCGCAAGTGTTGGCTCCGAGCTATCCGAGCATCCATAGGCCACTAGCCATACCAAGGCGCAAAGCGTCGTTCTCATCAGTACGAACTCCCATGCCGTTTAAACCAGAATAGGCTGCGTCATCTCAGCCATCGCTCGCAACTGATCGATCAGAACCTTGGTGCAAACTTCACAAGGAAGACATCGTAGTTTCCCCGAGCGGTAATATCGCCATCGCCCAGATCCGCGGTGCCTTGAAAATGCCCAGCAAGGCAAATATCTCCATTGGGGTCTATCGCCACGCCATACCCCCAGTCAGACCAGGTACCCCCTATAGATTTTTGCCAGCGGGGCACGCCCGACTCCGAGAAACTGGAGAGGAAGACATCATACTCCCCTTTCCCGGCGACGCTCCCAGCGCCCAGGTCTGCCGCTCCCAGCACGTGTCCTGTGACATACACATTGCCCTCTGCATCCACCGCCACGTCCTGGCCACCATCGCCAAGGGTGCCCCCCAAGCTCTTGTGCCAGCGATACGCACCAGCATTGGAGAAGCCGGCTACGAAGATATCCGCCGCGCCTCTTGATGTGACATTGCCGCCGCCTAGATCGGCTGTTCCGAGGAAGCTTCCGGTAATTGTGAGGTTGTTGTTAGCATCTGCCACGATTCGCCGAGCGCTGTCGTCGGATGGTCCGCCCAAAGTCCTTTGCCAATTG
>JAFCZD010000843.1 GCA_019314525.1 Deltaproteobacteria bacterium | reverse complement strand
AAGAAGGCTGAAGGCAAGAAGGCTGAAGGCAAGAAGAAGGCTGAAGCTGAGAGGCCCGAAGAGTCTTTGCCACCAGATATGGATGAGCAGCTCGTCACCAAGGTCAGCCGTGTGCCACCGCTGGGTGCGAGCGACTCTGCGCCAGAGGTCTTCGAGCCCCTGCCGATGCCGATGGATATGCCGCTACCGACGGAGCCGGCGCAAGAAGTGCGACGGAAGGCAGCGTCATCGAGCGTTTCAGTGTTATCGCCAGAGCCTAGCTTCGCCGAGGCAGTAGAGAACCCGCGTGAGGCCACGACGGAGGTCAGCCAACCGCCTGTTCCCGAGCAACCCTACAGCCTCACCGAGGCGGATCTCGGCTTCACCCTGCGTGTGGGCACCTCGCCTAGCCACCGGCGCATTGAGAAGAACATAGCGCCACAACTTCCACGGGTGGTGATTGAGAGGCACATCGGGGCCGAGTCACTGGGTGATGAGGCGGCGCTGATCGTCGATAGCCCCGCTGATCACCCAGGCAGCGGTCAGGGGAGCGACCCCGTTGGTTCCTCATCGGGAGTTTTTGATAAGCCGCTGCCTCGTATCGCGTGGGAACAAGAGCAGGCAGCCAAGGCCAAGCGCACCGAAAGCGATGGTGCAGGCCATGGCGCTGTATCTTCCAAACGTGCTGCGCCCAAACATGCCGCGCCTGATGCCGCGCCTGATGCCGCGCCTGATGCCGCGCCCAAACATGCGGCGCCCAAACATGCGGCGCCCAAACATGCGGCGCCCAAACATGCGGCGCCCAAACATGCGGCGCCCAAACATGCGGCGCCCAAACATGCGGCGCCTGATGCCGCGCCCAAACATGCGGCGCCCAAGGAGAGCGATCGCCAAACGCGTTCCGTGCCTCGAACTGCGCAGGGCTCTTCACCTCAACGCTATACCGCGCCATCAGCACGGAGTGAGGGACGAGCGAGGAAGACCACAGGCGCTTACGGGGCTGTGCGGCCGCGCTCTGTGCCTTCGGCGCCTGTAGTGGTGGCCCGGCCAGCTGTCGTCGTTTCCCAGCAGAGCACCCATCGCAAAGATCGCTCCACTGAGCGGCGCAGCCCCAGCTCGGACCGGGGCGTTGCTGTCGTTGCCAAGGGGCCACCTGTGCCCGTGGCGCCCATACGGAGCGCACACAAGTCATCGCCACAACTTCCGTCCGCCAAGGGGGATAAACGCAAAGCGCCGCGCGTCAGATCGCGGAGTCTTCCCAACCTCTTTGGCTCAGACCTGATCTCAGAGCGGAGCTTGGATGAGGTAATCCTGCACTACCTGGCCGAGGACGGCGAGAAGGAGAGCTGAATGAATCACCGACTCTTGCTGTTGCCCGGTGGGCTCTTGCTTGGTGGGCTGGTTCTGTTGGCCCCAGGTTGTGGTGCGACGACGAGCGATTATGTCCCCACAGAGCTCAAAGAGCGCGTCCCCTCTCTTGGGGTGCTGGGCGCTGCGATTCCCGGACGTTCCTCCAGCGTAGAAGAGAGCGCCAGCCAGGTGGTGCACGCTGATGTGGCAGAGCTGCGCGCGAGCCTCGCACCCCTCTCTGTATTGGGTGGTTTCTTCGACGAGGGCGCTGATCGTGATCGTGATGTGTCGCTCTTCGTGGCCTTGGAAAGTCCTCCCCATGTGGCGGATCAGGTGGTGCGCTACATCCGTGGTAGCGCGCAACTGGATGTGGAGCGGGTTGGAGATCACGCGTTCTTCTATCTGCAATATGATCGTGGGGACGGTTTCGCCCCCGAGGATGCTATGGACGCCAGCCGTATGTTGGTTGATGGGGGCACGGTGGTGCCCGAGATCTATGGCACCCGACCCGCTAGGCAGGCCACTGGGATCCACGACCCCACCGTAGGTTTCATGCGGCTCCATTTCAATCACCGGCCCGGGGATGAGGACGCGGTGAATCGGGCGGTGCAGCTCGACTACAACACGGAATACAGCTCAAAGGCTGGCGGTGACGTTACCTTCAACTATCGGCATTTTTCGTTCTTCCGGCGCGATGACGTGGGCGCAGCCGACGGTCAGTTGGTCGCCATGCTCATAGCAGCCAACGACACCTCAGGGTGGGTCTTGCGCAGTGAGCGACGCGGGAGTGGCGTGGCGTTTTCTTGGATAGCGGCTTTCTCGGCAGATGGATCTCTAAGCGTTTGGCATAACGACGGGTCTTTGTGGGCCTGTTATGACAGTGGTGGCCGCGAATTGGGCAATGCCGACAACCCAATCCCCTGCGCTGAACTCGACCTCTCCGTTGGTGCGCCACCCGGGGGGACGGGGTTATGGCGCAGCCTCCCCTCCCTCCAATAACCTCACCCATTCTGGACGGCGATGGCGTCGTTGCTCGTCGGTTGTTTGCTACGAGCAAACGGCCCTCCATCGCGCCTTGCCCTCACCGCCCAGAACCTTGCCCTCAGCGCCCAGAACCTTGCCCTCAGCGCCCAGAACCTGGCGAGTTGATGGCGTCGTTGCTCGTCGGTTGTTTGCTACGAGCAAACGGCCCTCCATCGCGCCTTGCCCTCACCGCCCAG
>JAFCZD010000842.1 GCA_019314525.1 Deltaproteobacteria bacterium | reverse complement strand
AGACGTGGAAAGCCGGATAAGGCCCTCCTTTCTGTCATCAACCACTTCTAGACCGCCCTAGGACAGTCGACGACGGGCCGTTTGGCTTCAGCCACACGCCAATTGCAATTCCATCACGATATCCACCAAAATACGGCATATTTCCCGCCCAAACTACAGCACCATGCTATTCTAAGCGTGGAGTGCCACCATGATTCTGAGATTCGCAGCCCTTAACTTCCGTTCCTTTCGAGGCCGTGGGGAGATCAGCTATGTCTCCACGTCCCGCAAGGACACCCCTGACTGGCGTTTTTCAAGCCAGCACGCCCCCCACGGCGTGCTCCCATTGGTTGGAATCTGGGGCGCCAACGCATCGGGGAAGACCAACCTACTCGCGGCATTACTCGAAACAAGGCGTCTTGTTCGCGGTTCCTTCACCGACCTCGAGCCCGACCAAAAAGTCCCGTGGGTGCCATGGCGAATGACCTACGACGATCAGCACCCTGCGGGTGCAGAGCTTGACATCGTGCTCGCGGATGATACTCGCGTGCATTTTGGCTTTCGCGTTGACGAGCAGGGCATCAAAGAGGAGTGGCTCTACCGTTACCAAGGACGGCGACGGCAGGTGCTCTACCACCGACAGCGTGCCGAAAAGGACCCGTGGTACTTTGGCCCCGCGCTGAAGGGACAGCGTCATCAAATAGCGGAAGCCACACGCGACAACTGCCTCTTCCTCTCCGCCGCAGCCCAGCACAACAACACAACGCTGCTCCCGATCTTCCGTGCCATCGTGGACGGCATTCGTCCCGAGCGCCGCATCAAGCTCAAGGGCACCCCGCTCTTCGCGATGAACGAGCCTCTGCTCAGTTCAGAGTTTCGTCCAACCCTGCTGCGCCTTCTTGCCGCGGCCGATCTCGGGATCTCCAATGTGCGCATTGAAGAGTTCGATGCGAATATTCCACCGGACGCTCCAAGTGTGGAAGAGATATTTCGGCCTGAGTTTCTCGCGGAGCTGCGCCGAACCGTGCCAGCGAAAAAGCTGACAAAGTTGTGTTTTCTGCGCGGAGCCTCAGGCCAGGAAGCATGGGAGCTTCCCCCCGAGATGGAGAGTCGCGGAACGAACGTGCTGATGGCCCGTTTGGCAGACATCGTACGTGTGCTGCAGGCTGGGCAGCTTCTCATCCTCGATGAGATCGACACCAGCCTGCACCCAGACCTCTGCGCGGAGATCGTCGGACTCTTCACCGATCCTCGCAGCAACCCGGGTGGCGCACAGCTGCTCTTCAGCACACACGACCGCTCGCTGCTGCGGGCCATGAGGACCGATGAGGTGGTGCTTCTTGATAGGGATAGAGAGGGGGAATCACACGCTCGCCCAGCCTCGGACTACAAGGGCGTGCGTACACGTGACGATCTGCGCGTAGCCCATGAGCAGGGCCGTATTCGAGGTGTGCCTGTTATTGGAGACATGCCTAACGCCCTGGAATTGGACAGCTCCATTGGCTCGTAGACCCCAAAGGCCCAGCGTCTCTCCAGGTCACACAGCACCATCAACCCTTTGCCGGCGATCCTGGTGGTCTGCGAAGGCAAGACGGAAGAAACACTGCTCAAGGAGCTTCGAGGTCATTGGCACATCCCGTCTGTGACCGTCAAGGTGATGGGACAAGCTGGCGTGCCCGCGACGGTGGTGGATTGTGCCGTGAAAGAGCGGAAGAAACTGGGGAAGCCCGTGGAGACATGGGTTGTCTTCGATCGTGACGAACATCCGAAATGGGAAGACTCCATCAACCGCGCACACGCACAAACCCTCATGCTAGCCATAAGCAATCCATGCTTTGAACTCTGGGCGATCCTGCTGCACCAAGAGCAAACTGCGCATATTGGCAGACACAACGCGCAGCACATTCTCGCAGCGAACCATCCTCCCTATCATCACGACACTCGTCCGTATCTAAAGTTGGAGACGGTGCTCGCCAATTTTGGCGATGTGACGCAGCGTGCCCAGCGCTTGCTCAAATGTGCCGAGGAGAAGGACGACCTCTACGGCAATCCGACGACACGCTTCCACGATCTGGTGCTCCGACTTCAGGCCCTCGGCTTGGAAGCTACCACTTATTCTTGAGGTGAGTGTCCACGATGGGCTCACCATTCTCCCAGATAGGTTTTCGCGGTCGTCTGGGTGCAACTTGGCCTTCTCCCGCGGCCGCGGAAAAACATGATCCGCTACCAAAGCACCGCGATCAGCTCCGCATGCTCTTGCCTCGTGCCACCTTCGATGAGAGCCCCGCCGACGCGCTGGCGGTCGAGGAGGCGACCAAGCACCTAACTGCCGAACCGCCGTCGCTCACCGAGCCCGCCGTGGTGTCCAAGATCCTCGACCACCTCGGCCTGATCGATATCGGTGCCTACGAATACCAGCACTAAGAGGGGCGGTCTAGCTGGTTAGAATAGCCGGAGCCTTCTTGCCCGGTAGCCCGATCAGGATGCGTCGCTTGGGTGTGATGGCAGCCGGAATGGCACTCCAGTGCACCTTATAACCCGCCCGCTCAAGGGCGTAGCTGCGGTGCACA
>JAFCZD010000841.1 GCA_019314525.1 Deltaproteobacteria bacterium | reverse complement strand
GGGCAGGAAGCGAACAGCTGGTGTCCATGGAAATGGTGCTGGGGCTCTGTGGGGGGAACACCGCCTCAGAGAAGACTATCGCCACACGCTCAGTGCGGTTGGCTGCGATCTGTAGCGCCTCCATCAAAGAGAGCGTGGGCCCAGCGTTGGCCGGGTCGGAGAGGGCGGTGCCACCGTCGCGTTCTACGCTGGTGGTGTTCACCTCCAGCGTCAGCACACCCACGCAAGCGGGCACATCGAGGGAGGCTGCATAGGCTGCCCAGGAAGAGAAGGACGGGGATGAATCCGCTATGGGAACCTCGCCCCCGTCTTCAAGCTGAGACGCATCAATCACCGAATGGTCTTCAGCAGGGAGCGTGAAATCGAGCGCATTGTCCTGTGGCGAAACGTCTCCCGCGGCTGGGTGTAGGTTGACAGTGCGCACGCAGCCCATGGTCAAGCTGATGGCTGCGAGCAGCAATGCCTTTGTCCAGCCCCGAAAGAAACTATGTATTGTGTCCATCATCAGGGAGCGGCGGTCACTGTCGTTTGAACCGTCAGCGTATCAACCGCGAGCACGCCAAAAACCTTTCCAGAACTCACCGCGACTCCAACCTCTACATCATAGGTTCCAGGATGAATGCCGTTTTCGCCCCCCGTCGTCCCGGCGGCGTAAATCTTCGGCAAGGAAAGCTCAAGGGTCGCCTGCTCCCCTGGAGCGAAGCGCCCGTCATCCGCTGCGATCATGCCATCCCAATCGCCGTAGCACGGATAGTCATCCGGTGGCTGCACGTTTTGCCCGACGGAGATACAGGCGTTCGCTTGCAGATAGGCTGACCTGTTTTCGGGATCAGTAGGGGGGATGAAGCGCACCCGAACCACCACAACGTGGGATGCATCCAGCGTGAGCGAACCCGAGTTGAGCAGCGTCAATGAGAAGGGCTCGGTGTGGGATGTGTCCGCGTATTGCACCAGCTGAGTGGGAATATCCAATTCGCTGATGGCGAGAGGGTAGGTGGGGGGTGCTGTGATGACGGTCAAGTCCCATCGGACACAATCCTGGTTGGGCGTGAAGGTGACATCCGCCCAGGCCAAGGGGTAGGCGTTGACGCAAAAATGCAGTGGGAAGCTCCCAGGAGAGACCCCATCGTAATCGGCCTCGATGAACTTAATCGCCTCGTCGATTCTCGTGATGTCGATATGGGTGTCAAGGACGACAGAGTCGCCAGGGGCGAGTTCGTCATCCGCGATCACTAGCGGGGTGCGTTCCGTGTATGTAAAGGACTGCCCGCTCATATTCCCCTCGGCCGTAACCACGAAAGCGGTGAGGGTATGGATCAGGTCTGTGCCGGCTGTGGGGTAGGTTTGGCTGCTGGCATTGTCAGCATATAACGTGACCCCATAATGGCTCCACATGGTGCGATTCAGCAGAGGGGGAAACTCTGACGTCGCGAGGTCGATCTGTAGCGCGGGCTCGACCCCACGGCCGTACTCATCATCGATGGCGAGCATGGAGCTGTAATGGGCGCGATATTCACCCGGTGCATAGTGGTGCACCGCAGACACCGACGTGCCCCCCGATTGCAGCTGCGCGCTGAGATGGAGCGTATAGTAACCGACGGCGATGGCGCTCGACTGGGGGTAATAGCCCGTGGCTGCAATGATGGCACCCGGGTCGATGGCTTTGCTGCTGAGGGTGCTCAGGGCGATGCGAGTTTCTCTTTGTACATCCGGCCGCGAATCGTCGGAAGCTGTCAGAGTGAGGTCCAGAACCAAATCGAGCGCGTCTACCTCGATCACCGCGGTGCCGGTGTTCTTCAGGAAGACTCGGTAGTCTGACACCGCTGCCCTGTCATAGAGATATTTGCGGCTCACCAGGTTGACGACTTCTAGCTGGTGCGTCACCAGATCTGCATCGCTCACCACAGCGTCGTGGCTGGCATCCATGCCAGTAAGGGACTCGGCCCGAGCCTCGGCATCGAAGCCAGCGCCTGGTGCAAAGCCTCCACGAAGGCAGCCAGCACCACACGTGACCGCTGCCAAGGCGATGCCACACGTCCAGCAAGCTCTCTGTCCCATGCCTCTCAGTGTACCTATAAGGTCAAAGCGCGTCCATGAGGCTCACTGAAGGCACCATGCGCGTGGTTCGGTAGACGACGGGGCCATGCCCTGACCCACCGGCATCACCATCCAAACCTAACCAGGAAGATGTCCCTGCCTCCCTTGGAGGTCACATCGCCGTCGCCAAAGTCGACGGTGTCAGAGAAGGTGCCCGTAAGGATGGTGTTGCCATCGTCGTCCACCGGGGCCATTTAGAACCCTTTGCCAGCGGTGCACGCCCTCAGAGGTGAAGCTGGTCACGAAGAGGTCGCGGAAGGTCGAGTCGGAGGTGATCTCCCCGCCGCCCGGGTCGATGGTGCCGGCGAAGGTGGCCATGAGGGTGATGTTGCCGCTGGCGTCCACCACCACCCTAGTACCTTGGTCGTCAGAGATGTCGCCCATGGTCTTAGACCAGAGGTGCTCGGGCGGGCTCACCGCGCCGTCGGGCGGGCGCGTCTCGGCTAGGGCTGC
>JAFCZD010000241.1 GCA_019314525.1 Deltaproteobacteria bacterium | reverse complement strand
CAGCAGCTGGGTGCCCTTGAGGCGCGCGGCACCCGCGGGGTTGTAGATCAGCGCCAGAGGGTCATCAGCGCGCGCGACGAATGCGCCTGCTCGACCCAGGGCGGTGACCCCATGGTCCGGGTAGTCATAGCCGCCCGCGGTGGCTGGCAGCGCCGATCCTAAGAGGAGCCACACCGCTACAAGCCAGCAAGATACTCGGCGTTCGCGCTTTTGGGGGGCTGCGTGGGTCATGACGTTCTTCTCCGCAGGTTTAGGATGATCGCCCTTGGGTTGTGCGCGCCCGTAGATGCACATCGAGCAGCGCGACGGCTGCGGGCGTGATCCCTGGGATGCGACAGGCTTGCGCGATGCTGATGGGGCGCTGGAGCTGGAGCTTTTCTTTCACTTCGTTGCTCAAGCCGACAATGGCGTGGTAGTCGAGATCTTCGGGAAGCTGGCGGTCTTCGAGCTTGGCGAGTCGACGGGCGTCTTCAAGCTGTCGCTTGATATAGGGCGCGTATTTGATGTCGATCTCCGCGCGTTCACGCACACGCGGATCGTCGTCGAGGGCGACGCCAGCCCGCGCCATCAGGGCGAGGTCGACCTCGGGTCGCAAGAGCAACTCAGAGAGGGAGATGCCTGGTCTTGGGGCAGGAGTTCCCGCCTCCTCACAGAGCGTAGACAGCGCGCTCTGTGCTCCCACCGAGGTTTGCTCGAGGGTGGTCTTCAGCTTTTCGATCCGCTCTTGCTGCTCGCAGAAGAGCGCCCAACGTGTTGTCTTCGCGCAGGAGCAGACGATATTCTGCGCGGGAGGTGAACATGCGGTAGGGCTCACCTCCAACGCCGCGGGTGACCAAATCGTCGACGAGCACGCCAAGGTAGGCCTGGTCGCGTGTGAGCCTCAGCGGTGGTTTGTCATCGAGTTGCAGCGCGGCGTTGATGCCCGCCAGCATGCCTTGAGCCGCTGCCTCCTCGTAGCCGGTGGTTCCGTTGACCTGCCCGGCGAGGTAGAGCCCCTCGCACTCGCGCAGCTCCAGGCTCGTTCGCAGCGCCTGGGGGTCGATGAAATCGTATTCAACGGCATAGCCAAGGCGCACAATGCGGGCATCTTCGAAGCCCGCGATGCTGGAGATCAGCGCTCGCTGCACATCCTCTGGGAGGCTGGTGGAGATGCCGTTGGGGTAGATCTCGATGCTCTCGAGGCCCTCGGGTTCAACGAAGACCTGATGTCGCGTGCGCTCGGCGAAGCGTACCACTTTGTCCTCGATGGAAGGACAGTAGCGTGGCCCCGAAGAGCTGATCGCCCCCGAGAAGATCGCGGAACGCTGTAGATTTTGGCGGATGATCTCGTGAGTTCGCTCGTTGGTGTAGGTGATGTAGCAGGAGACTTGTGGCAGCGGGGGGCGCCCCTGTGGCCACTGGCTCCAAACCGAAAGGGGGGGTGGGGGGCTGTCGCCAGGTTGTGGTTCCATGCGCGAGTAATCAAGGGTTCGACGATCCAGGCGGCAAGGCGTGCCGGTCTTTAGCCGTTGCAAAGGCAGACCAAGAGACGCCAGCGACTCTGAGAGCGCGAAAGCCGCGGCCCCACCCTCACGTCCCCCTGGGCGCTGCTGATCACCGATATGCATCACCGCTGCGAGGAAAGTCCCCGCCGTGAGCACCACCGATCTAGCGTCGAGCGTTCCTCCTTCGCCGAGGTTCACTCCGCAGGCTCGTCCGCCCTGCATGCGGATGCCGCTCACCTCCGCCTCGATCAACATCAGCCCAGGCTGCCCTTGCAGCACATCGAGCATGACGCGGCTGTAGGCGTAGCGGTCGGATTGCGCGCGGGTGCCACGCACTGCAGCCCCTTTTCGTGTGTTAAGGCGCCGAAAATGGATCCCCGTCGCGTCGCCTACAAGCCCCATGGCTCCGCCTAGGGCGTCGACTTCTCGGATCAGGTGTCCCTTGCCCAAACCACCAAGGGCGGGGTTGCAGGACATACGGCTGAGGTCAGTGAGGTCATGGGTGACCAACGCGACCTTCTGCCCCATGCGCGCTGCGGCGAGCGCCGCCTCGACCCCAGCGTGCCCTCCACCTACAACAACAATGTCAACCGACGTGCGCATGCTACCCCGCGGGCAGCGTCATAGCCCCGTCCGTGGAGTGATGCAAGCACTGGCACGTCCTCCCTGTTGGGTGGTGTACCCCTTATCTATGGGCGATTTTTGCTTGGCCCTTTGCATTTGGGCGAGCCTGAGGGGCGGTAAGGCGCGAAGCGGTAGACCTTGAGCGAGAAGACCAGGGTCAGGTCGTGATAGACCTCATCGTTCTTGCGCGTGCGGGTCCCCGCTGTGCGCGTGGCCAGGGCTCGCACCGAGCCGCAAGGATCCAGCACTCCTCGGAGCAGACCCCGCTGATAGCGGGTCCAGTTCTGAACTTCGAGATCAGTGCAAGGGCTGGCACCTTTCCCGCAGGCAAAATGGAAGCTTCGGTACCAGTTTGGGGCTTGTCCTTTGGGCTGGGCATATTCATGGATTGTCAGCCCGCTCTGGAGCCCTACCTCCGCGTCGCCCCCCTTGGCAAAGAGGGTGATCTGGTGCTGTCCCGGTTTGAGATCCAGGTACACGCATTGAGGGTCTACCTTCTCGGCAGGTTTGTAGTACACGCCCTCTCCCGCTACCTCGATCCAAATCTCCGAGGTGGAGCGGGGCAATCGCAGCTCAAAGCGCTTCTTGCCTGCAGGGATATTCGCCTCGACCTCAGCGCCGGGCGGGCGGCATTGACAGGTCTTGCCGCTGCACCGGGGGGAGGTGGCGAGGGTCATGGTGCTCTTGGGGAGAAAGTTCGGGCGGGGCAACGTGTCCGCCCCCGGGCAACCACCCACGAACGCCACGAGGATACCCAACACACAACAATAGGGGAGCTTGGTGAGTCGCATGAAAGCGAGGATAGCTGCACAAGGGCAGGCAATGAAGCTTTTTGGCAATCTTCGGCGGACGTTGACACCCATGCACGCGGGAAGTAATCTGGCTTTCAATCTCAAGTTAGGGCTAGTTTGTGTTGCGATATCGCGTGTTTTTGCCAATTGCCCTCTGTTGTCTTCCCTTAGCCATCGGTGCTTGCGCGGGGACACAGAAGAAATCTGGACCTGTCTCGTACAGCGAGACGGCCTTTTCGAACTACAAAAAGGGTGTCGCTGAGCTGAAGGATGAGAACTTCCTTGAGGCCAAGAAGTTCTTCAACTTCGTGAAGAATAAGTTCCCTTTCTCGCGTTACTCAACCCTGGCCGAGCTACGCCTCGCTGATACCAGCTTCAAACAGGAGCAGTTCGGCAGAGCCATTGACGCCTACAAACTCTTCGTCAAGTTTCACCCTACTCATCCTCATGTCGTGGACGGCTACGCGAGCTTTCGCGTCGTCGGGTGCTATGTCGAGCAGATCCCCTCAGATTGGTTTTTGCTGCCACCAAGTCATGAAAAGGACCAGGGCGCCACACGCCAGGCGCTCGCTGAGTTGAGCGCCTTCAAGCGTCGTTATCCCCAAAGCAAGCACCTGGCAGAGGCTGAGAAGCTGCGACGGGGGACCATTCGTCGCCTGGTCGCACACGAACTCTATGTTGCACGCTTCTATCTAAAACGAGGCAAACCTAAGGCGACCATTTTGCGTCTCGAAGGGGTTGTGGGTCGTTTTCCCGATGGCGTGGATCCCGATCTGATGTTGCTTCTGGGCAAGACGTATCTCAAGGTCAAGGACAAGAAAAAGGCAAAGGCCACCTTCTCTGCGCTAATCAAGAAATACCCCAAGGACGTCAAGGCAAACAAAGCCAAGCGCTACCTCGCTGAATTGGGTCAACCCTAGATAGGCCGGCGGATATTTACCCGTAGACAGCACCCAGTTGGATAGGCACCCATGGACGAAAAGACGAGACACCTGCTGCTCAAGGGCCGCGAGCACTACGAAAATCGGGAGTACCCGCAGGCTGAGAAGGTGCTAACGGAGGTGCTTCGTGAGCATCGTGGGTTTGCCGACGTCTACAATATGCTGGGGGTGATCTACCATGACCAGGGCCGCTTCTCCGACGCACAGGAGTCCTTCGAGCAGGCCGTGACGATCAACCCGGCCTACACAGAGGCGGCGCTGAACCTCGCGGTCACATACAACGAGCTTGGCAAATATGCGGCGGCAAAAGAGGTGTACAGCCAAGCGATGGTGCGAAGCAAGGAGCAGCCTCGTGAGGTAGACTCTTTTGCCCGTGGCAAGCTGGCTAATATGCATGGTGAGCTCGCGTTGGCCTACGTGGGCATTGGCTTCCTCGAGGAAGCCATCACCGAATACGAAAAGGCTCTTGGTCTCTGCCCGAGCTTCGTTGATCTCCGCACCAAGCTGGCCAACACCCTTCGTGACGCAGGGAACCTCAAACGCGCGGTGGAAGAGTACCGTGAAGTCTTGCGCACCAACCCTTCTTTCGTTATCGCCCGTCTCCAGCTCGGCGTGACTTATTATGTTCAGAAGGACAACGACGCGGCGGTGAAGGAGTGGCGCATGGCCCTCAAATCCGAGCCTGAGAGCAAGAGCGCCATGGCCTATTTGCGCATGGTCGGTGCCGAGCCAACCGAATAGCGATTCATGTCCGAACTCACGCTACGCTCCCCCCACGACTTACCCAAGCTCACGGATCTGTCGGGCACAGCAGGTGTGTTGGTAGACCCCGAGGATTTTCGAGTTGAGGAGATCCCCGCCTACCTGCCCACGGGCGAGGGTGAGCACGTCTACCTCTTGATCGAGAAGCGACGGCTGACCACCCCCCAAGCGATCCAGCGCCTCTGCAGCCACTTCAACGTCTCCTCTCGAGACGCTGGTTACGCTGGGTTGAAGGACCGTGAGGCGGTGACTCAGCAGTGGATCTCACTTCCAGGGGCCGATCTAGGCTTGGTGGCGAGCTTTGAAGATGAGCAGCTGCGAGTGCTGGACGTCTCACGCCACACCAACAAGCTGCGAACGGGGCACCTGCGTGGCAACCGCTTCACTCTCGTCCTACACAACGTCGTTGAGGACGCGCTCTCACGGGCTGAGGCTGTCCTGGAGCGCATCGCAGAGGTGGGCCTGCCCAATTTTTATGGGCCCCAGCGCTTTGGTCGCGAGGGCGATAACGCTCGCGTTGGCCTGGCGGCGTTGCATGGGGAAGGGAAGCTCCCCCGTGACCGTCAGCGACGACGTTTGATCATCTCAGCGGCACAGTCACAGATCTTCAACGAAGATGTGGCTGAACGCCTGGAGAGCGGCACCTTGGTGCGTCTGCGGGGAGGTGAGGTGCTTCAACGCCTCGATAGTGGCGGGATCTTTGTCAGCGAGGATGCCACTGTGGACCAACCGAGGCTTGACACTCGCGAGGTCGTGATCACAGGCCCCATGTGTGGGCCGCGGATGACGCGGGCGTTGGAGGGCAGCCCTGCAGCCCTCTTCGAGCAGCAGATCTTCGACCGTCTTGGCGTGGTCCCTGACGCGTTCTCTCGTTTTGGGCGCCTGGCACGCGGTGGGCGGCGTCCCGTGGTCGTTCACCCCGCAGACGTGCGCGTCGACAAAGATATAGATGCTGAGGGAGCAGACCAATTGACGTTGCGCTTTTCGCTGCCCGCTGGGAGCTACGCGACGGTGCTTCTGCGTGAGGTATGCAAGGGTGCTTTCGCGTGAGGTATCCGCGGCGGACGTTAGGTCCTTCGCTCCAGTGAAAGAAACCAACAGCTAAGAAGCAACCGTGTCCAGCGCTTCGAGGTAAACGGTGTATTGCTCTCGCGCGATCTCGATGCGGCTGATCCCTTCAGGAGCTAGCTGTACATCGAGCTTTGCACCTTCCAGATCATAGTCGCATTTATTGAAAGTCTCGCGGTCGAGGCGGTATTCGCCCAAGAGCGTACGCACCTCGTCAGGCTTGATCTGGTAGCGGCGAGCGGCTTCCTCAAGGCTTGGCTTCTGGTAGCGATCATCGGGGGTTACGCCCAGATAACACGCACAGAAGAGCCCGAAGCCATCAGGTGGTCCGTCAAACTCATTGTTACGACGTTCAGTGTCACGTGGGACCCGGCCGCCTAGCACGCTGCTATCATCCTTATGGGTGGGGGGGAGGCGATCAGCGGTGCGCTGTCCTGGTCCGGTCCGGCGTTTACCGCGTTTGCGGCGCTTGCCACCCCGGCCGAAGCTCTCTCCACCCTGTCGTCCCGAACTACCCTGACTATTGCTGCGGCCGCCGCCACCTCGTTTGCGGCTTCGCCGAGCACCGCCCTCAGTACTGGGGTCCATCCTCAAGAATCCTCTCTGTTATTAGACTATTACAAAAGACGACCCAGGAGCGCTGAAGCGCACCCTTCGTCCTGCTCGCCCTATGCCGAGCCCCTATTATAATCCCCTCGAGCCTTTGAGTCTCCGTGTACGAGCCGTTGACCAACATCCCTGACCCTTCGGTCAGGATAGACTTCAGCTCTTATTATTCGGCGACTCGGCTCGTTTTACATCGACCGTTTCTGGCTCCCAGCGAGTTACGAGCCATCCACGGCTCAGCGCATTCGCGCACTCATCGGCTGTGAGTTGGGGTGCCAAAGGCAGGGTCGGAGCGCCGAAACGGCTGACTCCAGCCCTTTCGGCCTACCTGGTCACATTGACCGCTCACAGCGCCCCAGTCAAGCGCAAACATCCCTGCAGCTTCAGCCCTTTGGAACCTTCTGAGGGGATTATTGGGACCTTCTGCAAGGATCCTCACGTTGCACCTCAGAGAGCTGTACAGCGCCCACGAGCTGTGAAACAATTCCCCAAAACACCAACCTCGGGGTCTCGAAATGCGCAAGCTAGCCGTCTTGGCGGCCTGTGTGGTGTGTGCTCTCAGCGCACCCACATCTGCTCAACAGGTTTATCAGAAGTCTTTTGCGACACAGCTCTTCGAGCCAGCGATTGGGCTTCGAGACACGTTCCTTTCGGTTGAAGGTGCGAGCACAGGGGATCATCTGGCCTTTGGGCTTGGGCTCCTCTTCAACTACCAACACAAGCCCCTCGTACTCTACTGGGAGACCCGCGAGGGCACTGCGGGTGGTGATTTCGATCTCACCGATGCTCGGGAAACGGTGCTCGTCGAGAGCCAGATGACCGCAGATCTCTATGGTGCGCTGGGTCTACGCTTTGGTTGGTTCAAAGGGCAGGTTGGTCTCTCGTTGCCTGTGAACCTCTTCTTGAGCGGCAATGACGTCGATGACCAGGGGCGCGAAACCGGCGCCTTCAGCTCCACGGGCATCGGCGATCTGCGGCTGCAGCTAAAGATGATGCTCTTTGAGCGCCTAGCGGGCTTCTCCCTCGCCTTCTCACCGATTATCACCATCCCCACGGGCTGCCTCGCGGCAGGAGGCCTCTCGGATTGTGATAAAGATGGCTCCCTGGGTGGCGACTCCAACCTGAGCGTCAAACCACGCTTCGCGGGTGATTTTCGCGCTGGAAAGCTGCTGCTCGCCGCGAACGTGGGGGCCATTTTTCGTGAGAGCGCCCAGGTCTTCTCCTCTGAAGTAGGTCATCGCCTGACCTACGGTGTGGCCGGTGGCTATCAGGTCCACAAGCGTGTCTTCGCTATGGCCGAGCTCGCCGGGCAAATGGGTTTTGGCACCAACTCCGATTGCAGCCTCGATCCCCTGACCAACCGAACGGTCTGCGATAGTACGTCCTCCACCGATCTCGACTCCTTCCCCACAGAGTTGGCTATCGGCGCCCACATCTCACTCCCGGCAGACCTTCAGCTCACAGCAGGCGCTGGTGTGGGTGTGATCCGAGCCATCGGCAGCCCTCAGTTTCGTATCCTCGCTGGGGTGCGTTGGGCACCAGACCTGCGTGATAGCGACAAAGATGGTGTGTATGACAAGAACGATAAATGCCCCAATGAGAAAGAAGACCGTGACGGTTTTCAGGACACCGATGGCTGCCCTGATACCGACAACGATGGTGACGGAATTCCAGACGCACGCGATCGCTGTCCTGACGAGAAAGAAGACAGGGACACGTTCGCTGACGAAGATGGCTGCCCCGACCCCGATAACGACCAGGATGGGATTCCAGACCTCCAAGATGCCTGCCCCTTCAAGGCCGAGACGAAGAACGGCTACCAGGATCAGGATGGCTGCCCCGATGTTCCAGATCATGATGGTGACACCATTCCAGACTCCAAGGACAAATGTCCCAAGGAGAAAGAAGACCTCGACAAATTCCAGGACGAAGACGGCTGCCCTGACCCCGACAACGATGGCGATGGGGTCCCTGATAACTTTGATGATTGTCCCAACAAGCCTGAGGACATGGATGGCTTCAAGGATGATGATGGCTGTCCCGACCCCGACAACGATGGCGACGGCGTCCCCGACGCCAAGGACAAATGCCCCAACAAGCCAGAGACCATCAATGGTGTGAAGGACGAAGATGGCTGTCCGGATCGCGGTCGCGTCCAAGTGGTCATCAAGGACAAGAAGATCGTCATCCTCAAGAAGGTCTACTTCGCCACGGGTAGGTCCATCATCAAGAAAAAGTCCTATAACCTGCTCGATCAGGTGGCGCTGGTGTTGCGCGCCAACCCCCACGTCAAGGCGGTGCGCATCGAAGGTCACACTGACAGCCGCGGCAACGCCAAACGCAACCGCAAGCTTTCTCAGCGCCGCGCAGAGGCTGTCCGTACCTACCTCGTGGAGTTGGGCGCGGTGTTCGCCAACCGTCTGGTCGCTGTGGGCTTCGGCCCTGATCGCCCCATCGCCTCCAACCGGACTCGCCGCGGGCGTTCACAGAACCGGCGCGTCGAGTTCTCGATTCTGGATGCGATGCCCGGAGACAAGGCAGTGAAGAAGCCCGAGGCCAAGCCTGAGGCGAAGAAGCCTGAGGCGAAGAAGCCTGAGG